>NZ_LGDB01000006.1:0-16077 GCF_001279655.1 Streptomyces sp. WM6372
CCTCCGTACCGGCCGCCCCGTCCGCCGCCCCGCCCGTCACCCCGCCCGTCATCCCGTCCGCCACCTCATCGGCCGCCCCCGCGGCCCCCGGCGGTTCCCGGGGGAACCCCGCCGTCCCCGAGCTGTACTGCCCGCCCCCGCAGCGCGACGACCCGGCCCTCGCGGAGGCGGTCGAGGACCGGCTCCTCGCCTGGGCCGAGGAGACCGGGATCTACGCCGGGAGGCAGGCCGACGTACGGGCGCTGTCGATGGGTCGCTTCACCATGCTCACGTACGCCCACGTCGAGGACCCGGACCGGCTGCTCGCCCCCGCCAAGTGCACCCTCGCCCAGTGGGCCACCGACGACTACTACTGCGACGACGAGAGCGCCGGCGCCGTCCCCCTCAGGATCGCCACCCACCTGTCCCAGGCCCTGGCCGCCATCGACCCGGCCCACCTCCCGGCCGCCTACGCGCCCCTGCTGGAGCGGGCCATGCGCGCCGACCCGGTCCTCGTCGCGCTGCGCTCCAGCACCGAGCACCTGTCCCGGTACGCCACCCGCTCCCAGCTCACCCGCTACCGGCACGAGATGGCCGCGCTGTTCTCCGGATACACCGCCGAGGCGGGCTGGCGGGTCTCCGGACGTACCCCGCCCGTCTGGGAGTTCCTCGCCGTCCGCCAGGACAACAGCTTCATCCCCACGATGGTGATGCTCGACCCGGCGGGCGGCTACGAGCTCCCGGTCGAGGCGTACGCCGACCCGCGCGTGCGGGGCGCGGTCCTCAAGGCGGCGTCCGCCAGCGTCATCGTCAACGACCTCTACTCCATGCACCGCGAGGACGAGAGCGCCGCCGTCAACTACAACCTGCCCGCCCTGATCGAGGCCGAGGAGGGCTGCTCGCGCGTCGAGGCGGTGCGCCGCTCCGCCGACCTCCACGACGAGCTCGTCCACGCCTTCGAGGAGGAGTCGGCCCTCCTCGCCGCGGCCGGATTCCCGCCGCTGGTCCGCTTCCTGGCCGACGTATGGGCCTGGCTCGGCGGAAACCTCGAATGGCACCGCACCACCGCCCGCTACCACCCGGCGGGCCCGGCCACGGCCCTGGACAGCACCCGGACACCCGGCCCGACGCACGGAGGGACCACGGCATGACCACCCCCGAAGCCCCCACACCCGAGGCCGAAGCGCAGGCCCGGCAGGCCGCCCTCAGCACGGCGGCCGCCCGCAACCTCGCCACCACCACCAAGTCCGTCCCCCAGATGCAGGGCATCAGCTCCCGCTGGCTGACGCGCGTCCTGCCCTGGGTCGACGTCAGCGCCGGCACCTACCGCGTCAACCGGCGCTTGAGCCACGCCGTGGGCCGGGGCAGGGTCTCCTTCGTCCAGAGCGGCGCCGACGACGTGCGGATCCTGGCGCCCACCCTGAGCGAACTCCCCACCCTCAAGGGCTGCCCGGACCAGGCGGTCTTCGAGGACCTCGCCGTGCGCTTCGTCGCACGCGACCTGCGCGCCGGCGACGTCCTCGTCGAGGAGGGCGCGCCCGTGGAGGAGGTCTTCATCATCGCCCACGGCCGCCTGGAGAAGCGGGCCCAGGGCAAGTACGGGGCGACGGACGTCCTCGGCGTCGTCGCCGACGGCGACCAGCTCGGCGACGACGCCCTCGGCCGCCCCGAACCGCGCTGGGACTACTCCGTACGGGCCGCGACCGCCGGCACCGTGATGGTGCTGCGCTGGCGCGCCTTCCAGGAGGTCCTGGAGCGCTCGGCCGCCCTGCGCACCCACCTGGAGCGGTACGTGGAGAACGGCCGCCGCCCGGTCAACCGGCGCGGCGAGGCCGACATCGAGCTCGCCTCCGGCCACACGGGCGAGGCCCTGCTCCCCGGCACGTTCGTCGACTACGACCTCAGCCCGCGCGAGTACGAACTCTCCCTCGCCCAGACCGTCCTGCAGATCCACACCCGCGTCGCCGACCTCTACAACGACCCGATGAACCAGTTCGAGCAGCAACTGCGGCTGACCGTCGCGGCGTTGCGCGAACGCCAGGAGTGGGAACTGGTCAACAACCGGGAGTTCGGGCTGCTCCACAACGCCGCGTACGACCAGCGCGTCAACACCTGGTCCGGGCCGCCGACCCCGGACGACCTCGACGAACTGGTCACCATGCGCCGCGGTACGAAGGTGCTGCTCGCCCATCCCAAGGCCATCGCCGCCTTCTTCCGCGAGTGCAACAAGCGCGGGCTGATCCTCGACAACGTCGAGGTGCAGGGGAAGTCCGTGCCCGCCTGGCGCGGCATCCCGCTGCTGCCCTGCGGGAAGATCCCGGTCGTCGGCGGCCACACCAGCTCGATCCTCGCGCTGCGCACCGGGGAGGAGCAGGAGGGCGTCATCGGCCTGCGCCCTACCGCGATCCCCGAGGAGTACGAACCCGGCCTGAACGTCCGCTACATGGGCATCGACCAGCGCTCGATCATGTCCTACCTGGTCAGCACCTACTACTCGGCGGCCGTCCTCGTCCCCGACGCCCTCGGGATCCTGGAGAACGTGGACATCGCCGCCCCGCGCTCCTGACGGTTGTCCGGGAGCCGCCGATCGGCTGTACTGCTCTGCAGTCCCGTACCCGGGGCACCGTGCAGGGGAGGGCACCCACGATGAGTTCACACCGCCGCCGTCCGGGCTTCCGGGGCCGGCCGCTGCTGACTCTGCCGGCCGCCTTCCTGCTCGCCGGGGTCTGCGCCGCCGCCGGCATCGCCTGGGACCCGTTCACGGCGGACGCCCGCCAAGACGCCGCGTCCGCGCCCGCGATCGGCACGCCCTGGTCCGCCGGGCCCGACTCGGGCTCGGGGAGCCCGGCGGCCGGCGCCACCGGCCGGGCCCCGACCGCATCCGGCGGGAGCCCGGGCGGCACCGGCCAGGGCGCGGGCAGCTCCCCGGGCGCCGGGGACGCCGGAGGCGGGCGGCCCGCCGGCGCCCTGCCGTTCGACCTGCCCGGGCCGGCCGCCCTGCGCACCGGTGACGCGGGCAGGAAGCTGGTGTTCGCGCACTACTTCACCCCGTACCCCCTCTCGCTGGACAACGCGAGCGCCGACGCCGACTACTACACGCGCAACTACCTGAACCCGGCCGGGGAGAACGGCAAGCACGAGCGGTACGGCGGACTGCTGCGCGACCGGCCGCTGCCCGTCCAGCCCCGGGGCGGCAACTGGGAACTCGCCAACCTGGAGCAGGAGGTGCGCACCGCCCGCGCCGCGGGCCTCGACGGGTTCACGCTCGACATGCTCTCCCTGTCCGGGCAGAACCGCGACCGCGCCCATCTCCTGATGGAGGCCGCCCACGCCGTCGACCCCGGATTCAAGATCATGCTGATGCCGGACATGACCTCGCTGAACACCGACGACCCCGGCGTGCTCGCCGACGCCGTCGCGGCCCTGGGCAAAACCCCCGCCGCGCACCGTCTCGGCGACGGCCGGCTCGTCGTCTCCCCCTTCAAGGCCGAGGCCAAGAGCGTCGCCTGGTGGACGCAGGTCCTCGACCTCCTGCGGACCCGGCACGGCATCCGCACCGCCTTCGTCCCGACGTTCCTCGACTCCGACGCCAACAGCGCGAAGTTCGCGCCGATCAGTCACGGCTTCTCCGAGTGGGGCAGCCGCAGCTACGTCGGCCAGGAGAGCGCCACCCGCGATGTGCAGCGGGCCCACGGCATGGGCAAGATCTGGATGCAGCCCGTGTCGGTCCAGGACGCCCGCCCCAACCAGGGCGTCTACGACGAGGCCGGCAACACCGCCACCCTGCGCTCCACCTGGACGCACGCCATCGACGACGGCGCCGACTGGGTGCAGCTCACCACCTGGAACGACTACTCCGAGGGCAGCCAGTTCGCGCCCTCGCTGCACAACGGGTACGCCTACCTGGACCTCTCCTCCTACTACCTGACCAAGTTCAAGACGGGCCGCTGGCCGAAGATCGTCCGCGACACGCTGTACGTATCCGCCCGCACCCAGTTCGCCGGCGCGGACCCCGCCGGCGCCCAGTCGCTGGTGATGAGCTTGCGCAAGGGCAGCGCCGCGTCCCGCGACACGGTGGAGGTGCTCAGCTTCCTGACGGCCCCGGCGACCGTCCGTACGGTGGTGGGCGCCGCCCAGGACGCGCACGAGGCCCCGGCCGGCGTCCACTGCGAACTGCTCCCGCTGCGCCCGGGCACCAGCTCGGCGGCGGTGGTGCGCGACGGGAAGGCCGGCGCGGAGGTGGAACTGCCCTACGCGGCGGACCGCACGGTGCAGGTCCAGGACCTCCAGTACTACGCCGTCACCAGCGGGCGCGACTGAGGGAGCTCCGGCGCCCCCGCCGCAGGCCGGCGGCGGGGCGTTTTCCCACGGTGTGCGTGGTTTCGCACCGCCCGGTACCGTCGAAGAGGTGCGTTCCACCAACCCGCTGCGGCGTGCCGGGACGGTCCGGAGACCCGACCGTTCACGATCCTCCCGCAGTGACCGGGAGGCCAGATGACACGCCACCGAGAGCCCGGCCGCCGGCGCCGCACCGTGCGACGGCTCCGGGCCGCGTCGGCCGGCATGGCGACCGGTCTCCTCGTCACCGGACTGCTCGTGGCGCCCGCCCAGGCGCGCTCCCGCGCCGACGCCAGTACCGGCCCCGACGCGCCGATCGGCACGGCCGCCCGGACGGTGGGTGACGCCCGCTTCGAGCCGGGCCCCTGCCCGAAGACGCCCGAACCGGTCAAGGAGCTCCGAGGGGCCCGCTGCGGAACGCTCACCGTGCCCGAGAACCGCGCCGAACCGGGCGGTCGCACGATCAGACTCGGTGTCGCGATCGTCCCCGCGGCGACCGACGAGCCGAAGCCCGACCCCATCGTGTGGCTCGCGGGCGGCCCCGGCGACGATGCCGTGGGCGAGGCGAAGATGGCGATCGACGGCGGCCTGAACCGCGACCGTGACGTCATCTTCATGTCCCAGCGCGGTACGTACTCGGCCGACCCGACGCTGCTGTGCCCCAACATCGACGAGTTCAACGCACGCTCCGTCGGCCTCGTCTACGACGCCCCGTCCACCGAACGCCTGCACGTCGAGGCGACGAAGGCCTGCCGCGACCAACTGGCGGCCCGCGGGATCGACCTCGCCGCCTACAACGACACCGAGAGCGCCGCCGACTACGAGGACCTGCGCACCGCACTGGGCGTCAAGCAGTGGAACCTGTACGGGATCTCCTACGGCACCCACCTGGCGCTCGTCTCCATGCGCCTTCACCCCGAGGGGCTCCGCTCGGTGGGCATGGACGGCATACTGCCGCCCTCCAGGGGCGGCTCGGCGGCGACCTGGAGCAGCGCCCGGCAGGGCTTCGACGGCCTGTTCAAGGCCTGCGCGGAGCAGCCGGCCTGCAACGAGCGCTATCCGAACCTGTCGGCCACCTTCGACAAGCTCGTCCGCGACCTCGAAGCCAAGCCGGTCACCACCACCGTCACGCTCCCCGGCAGCGACAAACCGGTCAAGGTCGTACTGGACGGCGGAGCCCTGGTGAACTGGATGACCTCCGCCACCCACGTCGCGCCCCAAGTACCCCGCGCCCTCGACGAACTGGCGCACGGCAAGCCGCAGCGGATCGCCCGGCAGTGGGCGGGCGGCAAGCTCAGCCCGCAGGCCATGGGACGGATGGCGCACGGGCTCGTCTACGGAGTCTTCTGCAGCGAGTGGACGCCGTACGAGAGCCAGGCCCAGGCGCTCAAAGGCGGGCAGGACACCTTCCCGTCGTTCCCCCGCACGGTACAGGCCCAGGCCCCGCAGCTGACCTTCCTCCGGCCGGACTGCGCCGTCTGGAACGTCCCTGCGGCGCCGCCCTCCATCCGGGACGTCACGCGCGGCGACATCCCGACCCTCGCCCTGTCGGGCGGCTTCGACTCCCAGACCGGGGCGGACAACGGGCCGTACGTCGCCCGTACGCTGAGCAAGGCCAAGGTCGTCACGGTCCCCTACGAGCCGCACGTGGTGTTCGCCACCTCCAAGTGCGCCCAGGAGATCGCCGTCTCGTTCTTCGACGACCCGGCCGCGCCGAAGACCGGGTGCCTGAACGGCCTCAAGCCACCGCAGTTCGAGATCGGGCCCTGACCGCGGCGGAACCCGTACGCCCGGTTGACCGGGGGCGCACTGGGCCCGGGCCGCGCGGGGCGCGATGATGCGGGGGACTGCCGCGCCGCACCCCGGAGGTCCCATGAACCAGCCGACGCCGATACGCCCCGCCGGGCTCCCCGCCGAGTTCCCCGGCGGGAGGGCCCTGTTCCGGCTCGATCCCGCCGTCTCCCACCTGAACCACGGCTCGTTCGGCGCCGTACCGGTCCCGGTACAGGAGGCACAGGCCGCCCTGCGCGAGGAGGCGCACGCCGATCCCGACGCCTTCTTCATCGACGCCCCCGACCGGATCGCCGCGGCCCGGGCCCGCGTCGCCCGGCACCTGGGCGCCGACCCCGACGGCATCGCCTTCATCGCCAACGCCACCGAGGGCGCCAATCTGGCGCTCGACGCCGTCCCGTTCGCCGAAGGCGACGAGATCCTCGTCACCGACCACGGCTACGGCACCGTCGTCGCGGCCGCCGCCCGGCGCGCCCCGATCACCACCGTCGCCCTCGATCCGGACCTGCCCGACGAGGACGCCGTACGCGAAACCGTGCTGGCCGGGCTGACGCCCCGGACCAAGGCGGTGGTGCTCGACCACATCAGCTCGCCCACCGCCCGGCTCATCGCCTCGCCCCGGCTGCTCGCCGACCTGGCCGCCCGCGGGATCACCACCCTCGTGGACGGGGCGCACGCCCCCGGCATGATCGCGGACCCGCTCGCCGGAGGAGCCGACTTCTGGTTCGGCAACCTGCACAAATGGGGGTACGCCCCCTCCGGCAGCGCCGTCCTCGCGGTCGCCCCCGGACACCGCGGCCGGGTCCGGGCGCTGGTCCCCTCCTGGGAGGACGCGCACGGGTTCCCCCGCTCCGTCGAGAACCGGGCCACCGCCGACTACACCGGCTGGCTCGCCGCCCCCGAGGGCCTGGACCTCCTCGACCGGCTCGACGCCGCGAAGGTACGGGCCCACAACGCCGCCCTCGCCGCCCACGGCGCGGCCCTGCTCGCCGAGGTCCCCGGGCTCACCCCGCTCCCGTACACCGAGGGGCTCGCCATGCGCGCCCTGCGGCTGCCGCCCGGCACCGCCGAGACCCAGGAGGGCGCGCGGGCGCTGCGCGAGCGGATCGCGGCGGATCTGGGCATCCGGGTGCTGGTCTGGGCGTGGCCGGGCGGCGGCGGCATCCGCATCTGCGGGCAGGTCTACAACCGGCCCGAGGAGTACGAACGCCTCGCCGCCGGGCTCCCGGCCCTGCTGGGCTGAGCGGGCTCAGGCCGTGTCGTTCGGGCCGGGCCGGGCCGGCCCGGCCCGAACGACACGGCTAGCCGCGCCGGAGCAGGTACGTGTCCATGATCCAGCCCTTGCGGGCGCGGGCCTCGGTCCGGAGCTCCTCGATCCGGCCGGCGACCTCCGCCAGCTTCCCCGAGACCAGGATCTCGTCCGGGGTGCCGACGTAGGCCCCCCAGTAGATGAAGAGGTCCTGGTCGAGGTGGGCCGTGAAGGCGTGCCGCGCGTCCAGCATCACCACGACGTCGTCCACGTCCTGCGGCCAGCCCTCGGCGAGCCGCCGCCCGGTGGTGATCTGGACGGGCCGGCCCACCCGGTTCAGGTTGGTCCGGTGCCGGGAGAGCAGCGCGGAGATGCTGCTGATGCCGGGCACGACCTCGTGCTCGAACTCCACCCGGCCCCGCTCCAGCACCTCGTCGAGGATGGCGAGGGTCGAGTCGTACAGCGAGGGGTCGCCCCAGACCAGGAACGCGCCGGTCTCCCCGTCCGCCAGGTCCTCGGCGACGAACCGCTCGAAGATCTCGGCCCGCGCGCTGCGCCAGCCGTCCACGGTCGGGGCGTACTGGGCCGGGTCCCGGTCCCGGTCCGGGTCGCGGCCCTCCACGAGCCGGTGGCCGGGGCGGGCGTGCGCGTCGAGCATCGCGCGCCGCAGCCCGGTCAGGTCCGCCTTCTCCTCGCCCTTCTCCAGGATGAGGAATGCGTCCGCCGCGCCGATCGCCCTGACCGCCTGGAGGGTCAGGTGGTCCGGGTCGCCCGCGCCTATGCCGATCACTGAGAACTTCTTCACGCCGCTATTCTGCCCGTCATGCGTGCCGCCCTGTTCGTCACCTGTGTCAACGACGCGTTGTACCCGCGGACCGGCATCGCCGTCGTGCGCCTGCTGGAGCGGCTCGGCGTCGGCGTGGACTTCCCTGCGGCCCAGACCTGCTGCGGGCAACCGCAGTACAACACCGGCTACCGGCGCGAGAGCGAACCCCTGCTCCGGCGCACCGCCGAGGCCTTCGCGGGACACCCGTACGTGGTCACCCCGTCGGGTTCCTGCGCCGCGATGGTCCGCACCCACTACCCGCGCATCGGCCGGCAGGCGGAGCGGGAGGGGCGGGGCCCCGAGCTGGCGGCCCTGGCCGAGGAGCTCGTACCGCGCGTGTACGAGCTGACCGAGTTCCTGGTGGACGTCCTCGGGGTGACGGACGTGGGCGCGTACTTCCCGCACACCGTCACCTACCACCCCTCGTGCCACGGCCTGCGGGGGCTCGGGCTGGGGGACCGCCCGAGGCGGCTGCTCGCCGCCGTGAAGGGCCTGGACCTGATCGAGCTGCCCGGCGCCGAGGAGTGCTGCGGTTTCGGCGGCACCTTCGCCGTGAAGAACCCGGACGTGTCGGTGGCGATGGGCACCGACAAGATCGGCAGTGCGGTGGGGACGGGCGCGGACGTCCTGTGCGGGGCCGACAACTCCTGCCTGGCCCACCTCGACGGGATCCTGCGCCGCGGGGGAGACGCGATGCGGGCGCTGCACCTCGCCGAGATCCTGGCCTCGACGGAGGAGGAACCGCTGCGATGACGGGCACGTTCATGGGGATGCCGGCGTTCCCCGACGCGGCGCGCGAGGCCGTCGGAGACCGGGTGCTGCGCGCCAACCTCCGCCGCGCCACCCACACGATCCGCGACAAACGGGCCCGGTCCGTCGCCGAGCTGGCCGACTGGGACCGGCTGCGCGCGGCGGGCAAGGCCGTCAAGGACCACACCCTGCGCCACCTGGACCGCTACCTGCTCCAACTGGAGGAGTCGGTGACGGCCGCGGGCGGCACCGTCCACTGGGCCGCCGACGCGGACGAGGCCAACCGGATCGTCACCGCGCTGGTGCTGGCCACCGGCGAGCGGGAAGTGGTCAAGGTCAAGTCCATGGCCACCCAGGAGATCGGCCTCAACGAGGCCCTCGAAGCGGCCGGGATCGCCGCGTACGAGACGGACCTGGCCGAGCTCATCGTCCAGCTCGGCCACGACCGGCCCTCCCACATCCTGGTCCCGGCCATCCACCGCAACCGCGCCGAGATCCGGGACGTCTTCGCGGCGGAGATGGGCCACTGGGGCCGCCCCGCCCCGGAGGGGCTCGGCGACGACCCGCGCGAGCTCGCCGAGGCCGCCCGCCTCCACCTGCGCGAGAAGTTCCTGCGCGCCAAGGTCGGGGTCTCCGGAGCCAACTTCATGGTCGCCGAGACGGGCACGATGGTCGTCTTCGAGTCCGAGGGCAACGGCCGCATGTGCCTGACGCTGCCCGAGACCCTGATCTCGGTGGTGGGCATCGAGAAGGTGGTGCCCACCTTCCGGGACCTGGAGATCTTCCTCCAGACGCTGCCGCGCTCCTCCACGGCCGAGCGGATGAACCCGTACACGACGATGTGGACCGGGCTGGGTCCTTCGAAAGGGGCGGACGGCGACGGCCCCTCCGCCTTCCACCTCGTCCTGCTCGACAACGGCCGCACCGACACCCTCGCCGACCCGGTCGGCCGGCAGGCCCTGCGCTGCATCCGCTGCTCCGCCTGCCTCAACGTCTGCCCGGTCTACGAACGCGCCGGCGGCCACGCGTACGGATCCGTCTACCCCGGTCCGATCGGCGCCATCCTGAGCCCCCAACTGCGGGGCACCGGGAGCGAGATCGACGCCTCGCTGCCGTACGCGTCCACCCTGTGCGGGGCCTGCTACGAGGTCTGCCCGGTCGCCATCGACATCCCGGAGGTCCTGGTCCACCTGCGCGAGCGGGTGGCCCAGGGCGGCCCGGTGACCCGCGAGGGCATCCGCGTACGGATCCGCCCGGCGCGGGGGCACACCGCAGAGCGGGCCGCGATGCGGGCCGCCCGGCTGCTCCTGGACCACCCGGGCGCGCTGCGCGCGGGGGAGCGGCTGCTGGCCCGGGCCCGGCGGCTGCGGCCGCGCCGGCTGCCGGGGCCCGGACGGGCCTGGACGGACGGCCGGGAGCTGCCGGAGCTCCCGGCGGAGTCGTTCCGGGACTGGTGGGCACGGGAGCGGGGAGCGGGGGGAGGGACGGCATGAGCAGCAGGGACCGCATCCTGGGCCGGATCCGCCGGGCGACGGCGGACGCCGCCCCCGACCCGGCCGTCCCCCGGGACTACCTCCGGGTCCACGGCGCCCGCACCCCGGCCGAGACGGCCGGCCTCCTCGCCGCGAACCTCGCCGAGTACCGCGCGCGGGTGCACCGCACGGACGGCGCCGGGATCGCCCCGCTGCTCGCCCGGCTGCTGGCCGGGCGCGGTGCCCGTACGGTGCTCGTCCCGCCCGGCCTGCCCCCGTACTGGCTGTCGGCGGCGGACCCGGTCCGCGTCCACGACCGCGGGGAGTCCACCCCGTACGAACTGGATGCGGTGGACAGCGTGGTGACCGGCTGCGCCCTGGCGATCGCCGAGACCGGCACGATCGTCCTCGACGGCGGCCCCGGGCAGGGCCGCCGCCGCATCACCCTGGTCCCGGACCACCACGTCTGCGTGGTCAGGGTCCCGGACCAGGTGGTGGACTCGGTCCCGCAGGCCCTGCCGCTGCTGGACCCGACGAGGCCGCTGACCTGGATCTCCGGACCCTCCGCCACCAGCGACATCGAACTCGACCGGGTGGAGGGTGTGCACGGCCCGCGCACCCTGGAGGTGATCCTGCTGGCCGGACCAGCAGAATGAGTGCCATGCCCGCATACATCGCGCTCACCGCCCTCGTCGTCCACGACTACGACGAGGCCATCGACTTCTACACCCGCGCCCTCGGCTTCACCCTCGTCGAGGACACCGCGCGCCCGGACGGCTCCCGCTGGGTCGTGGTCCGCCCGGAGGGCGCCACCGAGGCGGCGCTGCTGCTGGCCCGCGCCAAGGACGAGGCCCAGAGCTCCCGCGTCGGCGACCAGACGGGCGGCCGGGTCGGTTTCTTCCTGTACACCGACGACTTCGCCCGGGACCACACCCGGATGACGGCGGAGGGCGTCCGCTTCCTGGAGGAGCCGCGGCACGAGGCGTACGGCTCGGTGGCGGTCTTCGAGGACCTCTACGGCAACCGCTGGGACCTGCTGGAGCCCGCGTAGGCCCGCTCCGGACCGGCCGCACCCTCCGCCGCTTCAGGCGGGGTCCTGCCGGTCCGGCCGCAGCGCGAGCCGGGGAGCCTGGGCCGCGGCGTCGACCGCCGGCCCCTCCTCCACCCGCAGGGCCAACTCCCGGGCCCAGCGGACCAGCCCCTCCACGTCGATCCCGTACGGCCCCCCGCCCCGGGCGGAGGCCGTCTCCGGCCCGGCCAGGGCGAGTGCGTCGGCGCCCCGGCGCAGCAGGCGGGCCCCGCCGACGGCGTTCCCGCGCGCGGCGTGCGTGAGCCCGACCGCCAGCTGCGCGAGGGCCCGCCACAGCGGGGCCTCGGTCCCGGGCCCGGACTTCCAGGCGTCCTCGAACACCTCGTGCGCGTGGAACGGCATCCCGGCGTCCAGCAGCCGCTGCGCCTCGGCCACCGTCTCGGCGGGCGTCCGTACGACCCCCTCGGGCTGCCGCTCCACGCCCGGCTCCCCGTACGCCAGCGGCCGCCCCAGCCCGTCCCGGGGCCGCGCGCTGCGCGCCCGCCCCTCACCGTCCCGATCCCGTGCGTTCACCCCGCCATCCTCCCTGCCACCGGAAACCCGTGCATGCGCACCCCTCTACGTGGGGTAATGTTCTGCATGTGCCGCCGGGACGGGGGAAACCCCAGCTCAACGGCACAACGGGACGTGGCGCAGCTTGGTAGCGCACTTGACTGGGGGTCAAGGGGTCGCAGGTTCAAATCCTGTCGTCCCGACTGTAAAGTCGCAGTTCAGAGGCCGTTTCCACCGGATGGTGGGAACGGCCTTTTCTGTTGGCGATCGTCGGGTGGTCGTCCGCCTGGGCATGGCACGGTCGTAGCGCCCTACTTCGCGGTCGAACTGTTCGGTGACGGCGTCGACGGCTTGGCGGGCAGCGGTCTTGGCGAGGTGCCCGTGGACGGGCGAGGGCAGCGCAGGGCGGCGGGCCCTGCGGGCACCTGGCCGGGGCGTTCGCGCTACAGCCAGCCCCGTTGGGCGGCCTTGAGGCCGGCTTCGAAGCGGCTGGTGGCGCCGAGGCGTTCCATGATCGAGGCCATGTGCCGGCTGACGGTGCGTGACGAGATGCCGAGGCGTTGGCCGGCGGCGTCGTCGGTGAGGCCGCCGGCCAGCAGGCGCAGGAGTTGGCGTTCGGTGTCGGTCAGGCCGGTTGCGGGATCGTCGGATCTCAGGGCGCCGAGCGGGACGGCCGTGGCCCAGGCCTGGTCGAAGAGGTCGACGAGGGCGGTGACGAGGCCGGGTTCGGTGACGTGCAGGGCGCCCTTGCGGGTGTCGGCGGGGTCGATGGGGACCAGTGCGTGGGCCCGGTCGAAGATGACGAGGCGCTGGGGGAGGACGGGGGCGGTGCGTACCTCGCTGCCGCGGCTGAGGAGCCAGTGGGCGTGGGCGGTGGTGTGTGGGTCGTTGCGGGTGGTGTCCTGGTAGAGGGTCTTCATGACGACCCCGCGCGCCAGCGGCTCCTCGTCGGCGGCCCGTGCTGCCGCGAGGTCCTCGGGACGGTGGCTGGCGCCGGGGTGGACGCCCAGGCACTCCTGTCTCATACCGTGGGCCAGTTGCTCGATGCGGTGCTGGATGGCGTCCATGCCCAGGAGGCGTTCGCCGTGGGTGGCGTGGGAGCCGGCGCGTTCGGCGACCAGGCGTGTGACGACTGCCCGGGAGGCGGCGAGCTGGGCCTGACGGGCGGCCAGGTCCGCCTCCTGGCGGACGAGCATGTCCGCCAGGCTGACTTCGGGGGAGACGGCACGCATGTGGCCGGGGTGGTCGGCAGAGGCCCGCACCAGCATCAGGCGGGCGAGTTCGTCCAGGCAGTCGTGGACCTGCGCGGGAGAGGCCCCGCACAGCTCGGCCAGCTGAGCGACACCGTGGTCGGTATGGTCGAGCATGGCCTGGTAGACCCTGCTTCCGAGCACACTCAGGCCCAGCGCTTCCAACATCGTTTCCCCCCCGGGTTTCGCGTCCGAACCTTCCGCAGTCCGCACGCGCACCGCATCGTCGCACCTTGGGTGCCAGCCCTTCAAGATCTTTGAAACTTCGCAGTGGAGCTCAGAGCGAACGGTCCACCCCTGTGACAATTCTTGACCTGTGCATGACATGTTGGCGGGATGGCGCCAGGCGAGTTGACGACAGCCGAAGGTTCTTCCCGGGAGGTCGATCCACCGGCGAAGCTGTTCATCGCCGACAGGGAACACCCCGCCGGCCACGAGAAGACACCGGAACGAGCGTCAACCGCGGGACGCGAAACCGGGACTGATCAACTGCCACTCTCCAGAGAAGGACCGAACGCCATGCCCCGCACTCGTCTCCGTCTGGCCACCGCGGTCGCCGCCCTCGCCGCCGGAGTCATCGCCCTGCTGCCCGTCGGGGCCGGCGGAGCCCACACCACCGCCACCACCACGACGGCGACCGGCGTCACCACCTTCCCTGCCGACAACGCTCAATGGGGATAGACACGAGATGGACTGTGTCTACACCAGCCTGCGCCGCCGCCCCGAGGCGCCGCCCGCAGTGGCACACGAGGTAGCCGAGGTCCTGGGCATCCTTTGGGCGCACACCACCCCGGAGGACGGCTTGGAGCACATCTCCGGCTCCCTCGAGAGCGACCGGGTCGATCTCCTGCTGTACTTCCTGTCGCCCGATCCGGCCTCGCCCGCAGCCCACGGCCCGCTGCACCGGGCTGCCGCTCTGCTCGCCCGCGGCCACCAGGCGTCACCCACGCTGCAGCGGCGCTACCTGCAGCCCTCCGGGGCTCCGGGTCCGCACGCCGACGGCCCGCGGCACGCGAAGGCCTGACCGGTCGCCACACCCGCCCTGCCGAACCCCACCGCCGGAAGTTCCGGTAGGGGCGCCGCTCCCGTGTGCCATCCGCTGCCCGGACGCCAGGCCGACGCGCTCCTTGCGCTGCCCGCCGCGAGCCGGTCGCGCCCTGGCCGGCCAGGGCCCTCACCGACGCTTCACGTTTCTAGGAGTCAGTTCGCAATGCCAGCCATCAAGTTCTCCCTACGAGGTTCCCGCCGGGCCGCAGCGGTGACGGCCGGTGCCGTCCTCAGCGCCGGTGCGCTGGGTCTGGCGATGCTGGGCAGCGGTACCCACACGCCGGCCGCGGACCAGGTCAAGGCGGCCACCACGGTGGCGGCGCCGGCCGTCGTCACGTCGCCGACGTCCGCGAGTCCACCGACGCCAACGGCGAGCGCGTCGGCCGCGACGCCGAGTGCTGCCGCGACGCCGAGCGCCGCCGGGGCGCCGGCGAAGGGCGCTGCGGGGAACTCCGCCGCCACATCGGGAAAATCCGTTACGGCGCCCACCCTTGACCCCGCGACCAGCGCCAAGGTCCCGTCCGACCTCGCCGCCGTCACCGCCCAGTCGTGGACCGCCCACACCCCGGGGCCGGTGCGCCAGATCGCCGGGCATGACATCGCGCTGAATGAGTGCGCGAGCGTGCGCGGCGCCGCGACCTGGCAGCAGCAGCCGTACGTGAGCAGCGGTGGCAACTCCGCGGTGCTGGAGATCTACACCTTCGGTACCGAGGCCGCAGCCGGCGCCGCGTACGAGGGGGTCCGCTCCGGCATGAGCTCTTGCCAGGCCACGTCCAGGGCTTTGCAGAGCGCGAACCACCTCACGGCCGACGCTGCCTCACGGCAGACCGTCACCGCCACGGACGCGGCGGCGTTCGAACGCAACTGGACCGGGGTCGAGGGCATCTCGGCCCACGGCGCTCAGACCAACCACCTCTACCTGGCGGCGCACGGCACGCGGGTGCTGGTCCTGCACTTCGACGAACTGGCCGAGGGATCTCCGGCGGCCGCTCCGTACGACACGAAGCAGGACCCGAACGTGCTGTCGCTGCTCACGAACTTGCTGGCCAGCCAGGCCGGCACCCGCTGATCCGCTGAATACGCCGACCACCGAAGGAAAGCAATGTCTTCAACACCCAAGAAGCGTGGCGTCGCCGTTTTTGCGGCCGCATCGTTGCTCGGCGCGATGGCCGCGCTGATACCAACCGGTGACGCGTTCGCCGGAACCGTTCCCGTAGGCCCCGCCACCTCGACCGGAAGCCTCCCTCCGGCCACGCTCGGCGGCGCGGTCACCCAGGAGCAGATCATTGCCCGGGCGCACGACTGGATCAACAACAAGGTTCCGTACAGCCAGTCGCTCGCGTGGAAGGACAGCGCGGTCGGCGGCCCGTACCGCGCGGACTGCTCCGGCTTCATCTCCATGGCGTGGGGCCTGAAGGACAGCCTGGTCACCTGGACCCTCCCGGACGTCTCGACCGTCACCGCCACGAACGTCATCGGCTATACCGGCCTGCAGCCGGGCGACGCACTGGACTACACCGCCGACCACGTCGTGCTGTTCGACTCCTGGATCAACAAGTCCGCCGGGACGTTCAACTACGACGCCGAACACCGCCCGGGCACGGTGGCAGACCAGCGGGAGGGCAGCGTCTACGCGAGCACGCTCGACGGACACGCGATCACCAACTACGAGGCCCTGCGCTACAAGAACGTCGTCGCCGGTTCGGCTTCTGCTGCGACGTCGCCGGTGTCGATGGATGCGGGTGCGACGCATGTGGCGTTTGTGGATGGCGGTGGGAGTGTTGCGAATGACT
>NZ_LGDB01000007.1:0-18077 GCF_001279655.1 Streptomyces sp. WM6372
CCACGCCGCGGGCACCGGCGACAACGGCCTCATCGCCACCATGGACCCGGAACGCCTCGACCGGGTCCTCGCCCCCAAGGCCGACGCCGCCTGGCACCTCCACGAGCAGACCGAGCACCTGGACCTGCCCCTGTTCGCCCTCATCTCCTCCGCCGGCGGCCTCACCATGGCGGCCGGGCAGGCCAACTACGCGGCGGCGAACACCTTCCTCGACGCCCTCGCGACGTACCGCCACGCGCAAGGCCTCGCGGCCCAGTCCCTCGCCTACGGGCTCTGGGCGGGCACCGGCCTCGGCCAGTACGTCTCCGACACCGACGTGAAGCGCATGGAGCGGCAAGGCCTGCCGCCGCTCCGGGCCGAGGAGGCACTGGCCCTCTTCGACGCGGCCTGCGCCTCCGGCCGGCCCGCCACCGTCCCGCTCCACGTCAACCGCACCGCCCTCCAGGCGCGCGCCGACCGGCTCCCCGCACTGCTGCGGCCGGCCACCACCCCCGCCCAGCGCCGCACGGCCGGGGCCAAGAGCGCCGAGACGGAGCTCATCTGGCTCCGGATCGGCCAGGCGCCGCAGGCCGAACAGGAAGCGGCCCTGCGCGAGCTCGTCCAGAAGCGCGCCGCCCACCTGCTGGGCCACGCCAGCCCCACCGCCATCGACGTCGAGCGGGGCTTCCTGGAGTCCGGGTTCGACTCGCTCAGCGCGATGGAGCTGCGCAACGCCCTCATGAAGGACACCGGGCTCCGGCTGTCCCCGATGGTGGTGTTCGACAGCCACAGCCCGGCGCAGCTCGCCAAGGTGCTGCTCGCCGAATACGCCGAGCAGGGCATCCGTACGACGGCCACCGAGGCCACCGCCCCCGGCACCCCGTCGGCGGCCTCCGGCAGCGCCGCGGCTCCTCGGCCGGCCCGGGGAGCGGGGGAGACCCTGCGCGACCTGTTCCACGGCGCCGTGGTCGCCGGACACGCCGACAAGGGCTTCGACCTGCTGCGCGCGGCCGCGGCCGTCCGGCCGTCCTTCGAGACGGCGGCCGAGCTGGAGCGCGTACCGGCAGCGGCGCGGCTCGCCGACGGTGCGGAGGGCCCGCACCTCATCTTCGTCAACACGCCGATGGCGACGGGCGGGGCCTACCAGCACGCGCGCCTCGTCTCCCACCTCCAGGGCAAGCGCAAGGTCTCCGCCCTGCCCATCCTCGGCTTCGACGCGAGCGAGAGCCTCCCGGCCACCCCGCAGGCGGCCGTCGAGGGCCTGGCCCGTACCGTCCTGGAGGCCGCGGGCGACGAGCCGTTCGTCCTGATCGGCTACTCCTCCGGCGGCACCCTCGCCTACGCCACCGCCGGGCACCTGGAGCGCGCGTACGGGATCCGCCCGCACGGCGTGGTCCTGCTCGACACCTACAACGTCCACGACGGCGAGAGCGAGGGCGTCCCGATGGACGGCCTGGCACTCGGCATGTTCGACAAGGAAGCGGCGTTCGGGGAGTTCGACACCACCCGGCTCTCGGCCATGGGCCGCTGGGTGGAACTCGTACCGAACCTGCCGCTGGACAGCGTCGCCGCGCCCGTCCTGTTCGTCCAGTGCACCCAGTCGTTCGTACCGGACGGCGACGACCCCTCGCCCGAGCTCACCCAGGGCAAGGCCGAGCCCTGGGAGCCCGCCCACACGCTGCGCCCCGTCGCCGCGAACCACTTCACCATCGTCGAGGAGCGCGCGGACGACACCGCCCGGGTGCTCGAGGACTGGCTCGTCTCCGACGCCCTCGACGCCGCACCGACCGCCCGCCCGACCACCACCCAGAAAGCGATGTGAGACGACGGTGGCACTCAAACCCAAAGGCACCGTGCCCTTCGGCCCGTACGAGACCTGGTACCAGGTCACCGGTGACCTCCAGTCGGAGCAGCCCGCGCTCGTCGTCGTCCACGGCGGGCCCGGCAGCACCCACGACTACCTCAAGAACCTGAAGGAGCTGGCGGCGCACACCGGACCGGTCGTCCTGTACGACCAGCTCGGCAACGGCGGCTCCACCCACCTGCCCGACAAGGGACCCGACTTCTGGACCCCGGAGCTGTTCGCCGACGAGCTCGCGAACCTGGTCACGCGGCTGGGCATCGCCGACAACTACGTCCTGTTCGGGCAGTCCTGGGGCGGTCTCCTCGTCACCAAGTTCGCGGCGGCCCGCCCGGCCGGCCTGCGCGGCCTCGTCATCGCCAACGCCCCCGCCTCGTACCCGCTGTGGCTCCAGGAGGCGGAGCGGCTGCGCGCCGAACTGCCGCCCGGCGTCAACGAGACGCTGCTGCGCCACGAGGCCGCGGGCACCACGGACAGCGACGAGTACCACAACGCGATGCGCCCCTTCTACGAGAAGCACGTCTGCCGGCTCAAGCCGTGGCCGCGGGACTACCTGGCCTCGTTCTACGAGGTCTACAACGACCCGACGGTGTACTACGCGATGAACGGCCCGAGCGAGTTCCACGTCAACGGCACCCTCAAGGACTGGTCGGTCGTCGGCTACTGCCCGCAGGTGGCCGTGCCGACGCTGCTCATCTCCGGGCGCCACGACGAGGCGACCCCGGCGACGGTCCAGCCGTTCCAGGACCTGATCCCCGACGTCCGGTGGGTGATCTTCGAGGAGTCCAGCCACCTCCCGCACCTGGAGGAGCCGGAGCTGTTCCAGCAGGTGATGAAGGAGTTCCTCGGCTCGCTGGCGGGCGCGAAGGAGAAGGAGAAGGAGACGGTGGGCCATGGAGGCAACTGACCGCACGGGCAGCGCCCTGGTCTTCCCCGGCATGGGCCCCGTCCCGTTCGCCGAGGTCGCCAAGTTCATGCTGGTGAACCCGTTCGCCCGCAAGCTCTTCGCGGAGGCGGACGAGGTCCTGGGCTACTCGCTCTTCGAGCGGTTCAAGCAGGCCGAGGGCGACTACTCCGAGTACGCCCAGGTGGCGTTCCTCGTGAACTGCCTCGCCCTTGCCCAGTGGGTGGAGCACGAGTTCGAGGAGCAGCCGGCCTTCTGCACCGGCCTGAGCTTCGGCGAGAAGGCCGCCGCCGTGCACTCCGGCGCGCTGTCCTTCGCCGACGGCGTCCGCTTCACGGCCCGTTTCGCGCA
This sequence comes from Streptomyces sp. WM6372, assembly GCF_001279655.1. Taxonomy (NCBI): domain Bacteria; kingdom Bacillati; phylum Actinomycetota; class Actinomycetes; order Kitasatosporales; family Streptomycetaceae; genus Streptomyces; species Streptomyces sp. WM6372. The sequence continues at coordinate 3,096 of NZ_LGDB01000007.1, forward strand.
CACGCTCGACGCGTACTTCGCCGAGGAGCACCCGGAGGAGGTCGCCACCCAGTCCTTCGCGCGGACCCCCCGGGCCCGCCTGGACGAGGTGCGGGCCGAGCTCACCGAGCAGGGCGAGTGGCACGACGTCACCTGTGTCGTGGACGAGGACTTCGCGATGCTCACCCTGCGCAAGTCCCGGCTGGAGTGGCTCCAGCAGCGCCTGCGGGCGCTGGGCGGCATGCCGCTGTACGTGATGGAGCCGCCGCTGCACTCGCCCGCGTTCGGCGGCCTGCGCCGGCGGGTCGAGGAGGAGGTCCTGGCGGGGCTGTCGTTCCGGGACCCGCACCTGCCGGTCGTCGCCGACCAGGACGGGGCGGTGCTCACGACCGGAGAGCAGGTACGGAACCTGCTGCTGGACGGCTGCGTCCGGCCGGTCGACTGGCCGGGCGTGCTCGGCTCGCTGCGCGACAAGGGCGTCGGGACCCTCTACGTGGCCGGGCAGGACGCCCTGTTCGGCCGGGTGGGGGCGGCGACCCGCAACTTCAAGGTCGTACCCGTCAACCCCCGGCTGGCCATGCGGCCGCGCCGCCGGACCGCGACCGCCGCCTGAGGGCGGCGGCCGCGGCCGCGGCGGCGCGGGCCGTGGTCGGCGGTCAGCGGTTGCCGGTCAGCGGTTGGCCGCCCCGGACATCTTGCCGATCTGCTCCCACAGCACCGCGGGGGTGGCGAAGGTGTCCAGGGACAGCGCCTCGTCCACGAACCGGACGTCGTACGCCTGCTCCAGGGATCCCAGGAGCTCGACCACGCCGAGGGAGTCCAGCCCCACGGCCCGCAGATCGGTGTCGGCCTCAAGCGGTTCGTCCGCGCTGAGGAACGGCAGGTACTCCCGCAGAAGCTCCTCGAAATTGTTGTCCCAGCCCTTGTCCCAGCCCATGGTGACCCCAGTCTTTTCCGCTGTGTCGGTCGTCGGTTCGACGTTTCCCAAGCACGTGACGCTAGGACCGCCGAACACGCCCCCGGAACCCCGGCCGGACCCCTAACCCGCGAAGAACGCACGCACACATCTCTTTCGGATCCTTCGGAGTGATCATGTCTGACACCAAGCGCCAGGCCTTGTACGAGCGCTTCCGCCGCGGACTGGCCCTGTCCCCCGACCGCCCCGCCCTGCGGATCGGCGCCGAGTCGTACACGTACCGGGAACTGCACGAGCAGGCCCTCACCTGGGCCGGCTCCCTCGGTTCCGCCAAGGTCGTCGGCGTCCTCGCGGGCAAGAGCGTGACCGCGTACGCCGGCATCCTCGGCGGGCTCTACGCGGGCGCCACCGTCGTCCCCCTGCACCCCGACTTCCCCGCCGTCCGCACGGGCCGCATGCTCGAACTCTCCGCCGCGGCGGCCCTGATCGTCGACGACCAGGGCCGGGCCGCCCTGGGCGACATCGACATCCCGCTGGTGGAGCCGGATCCGGCGAAGGCGCTCACCGAGCCCCGCGAGGTGGAGGCGGCCGACACCGCCTACATGCTGTTCACGTCGGGCTCCACGGGCCGCCCCAAGGGCGTGCCGATCAGCCACGGCAGCACGCACCACTACTTCGAGCTCCTCGACGCCCGCTACGGCTTCACCCCCGAAGACGTCTTCACGCAGACCTTCGACCTGAACTTCGACTGCGGCATGTTCGACCTGTTCTGCGCCTGGGGCGCGGGCGGCGTCGTCGACGTCGTACCGCCGAGCGCCTACCTGGACATGCCGGCCCACCTCGAAAAGCGCGGGATCACCGTCTGGTTCTCCACCCCCAGCGCCATCGGCCTCATCCGCCGCATGGGCGGCCTGACACCGGGCGCCCTGCCCACCCTCCGCTGGAGCTTCTTCGCCGGCGAGGCGCTGCGCGTCCAGGACGCCGCCGACTGGCAGGCCGCCGCGCCCGCGTCCACCCTGGAGAACATCTACGGGCCGACGGAGCTCACCGTCACCATCACCGGCTACCGCTGGGACCCGCAGACCTCGCCCGGCCAGGCGGTCAACGGCCTCGTCCCGATCGGCGCCGTCCACCCAGGCCACGACCACGTCCTGCTCGACGAGGACGGCGCCGCGACCGAGGTCGAGGGCGAACTGCTGATCACCGGCCCGCAGATGGCCACCGGCTACCTCGACCCGCAGGACGACGCCGGCCGCTTCGTCGAGCGCGAGGGCCGCGTCTGGTACCGCACGGGCGACCGGGTCCGCCGGCTGCCCGGCGGCGACCTGATCTACCTCGGCCGCCTCGACTCCCAGGTCCAGGTCCAGGGCTGGCGGGTCGAGCTCGCCGAGGTCGACCACGCGCTGCGCGCCGTCGAGGGCGTGGAGGACGTGGTCACGGTCGCCCGCCCGGTGGACGGCAGCACCGAACTGGTCGTCTTCTACACGGGGGAGATCCAGCCGCCGGCCTCACTGGCCCGGAGCCTGCGCGAGGTCCTCCCGCACGGCATGCTCCCCCGCCGTTTCGAACACGTCCCGGAGTTCCCCCTGAACTCCAACCGCAAGGTGGACCGCCCGGTCCTCGCGGCCCGAGCCGAATCCCTCCTCACCCCCCGCCGCCGCGCCGCCTGACCCGCCCGGGCCACTCCCGCGGCCCCACCGCCCGCCGGTGGGGCCGCCCGCCAGGCGGTGCAGGGGCGCGGGCGGGTGCAGGGGTGCGGGCGGTGCAGGGGTGCGGGCGGTGCCCCGGCGCGGGCGAGGGCACGGACCGGAAAAAATCTTCGGCGGGGATGTCGAGAACCGGGCGCCGGCTCCGTCCCAGGGGTGAGCGCGGCCAGAATGGACGCGTCGGACCCGATCGAGGAGAACCGTCATGGCCAAGTACCTGCTGCTGAAGCACTACCGCGGCGCCCCGGCCCCGAGCAACGACGTCCCCATGGACCGCTGGACCCCGCAGGAGGTCTCCGCGCACATCCAGTACATGCGCGACTTCGCCGCGAAACTGGAGCAGACCGGCGAGTTCGTCGACGCCCAGGCGCTGGCGCCGGAGGGCACGTTCGTCCGGTACGACGGCGAGGGGCGCCCGCCCGTCACCGACGGCCCGTTCGCCGAGACCAAGGACCTGATCGCCGGCTGGATGGTGATCGACGTGGAGACGTACGACCGGGCCCTGGAACTCGCCGCCGAGCTGTCGGCGGCCCCCGGCGCCGGCGGCCGGCCCATCCACGAGTGGCTGGAGCTGCGTCCCTTCATGACCGAGCTCCCCACCATCACGGAGTGACCGGCCCCCACGCCCCCGCTGACCGCCCCACCTCCGGCTCCCGCCACCTCCGGCTCCCGCCACCCCCGGCTCCCGCCACCCTCGGCGGAGCCGCCGGTGGCCGGATCTCGCCGGTGTGCGATCGAACGTGATCCGGAGCACGTGCCGAACCTTTACCCTCTGATGCACTTGTCCGCGTTCACAAGCTCACGACGCCCGGCCGACGCATGACGTCCGCCGCCGTGGTCGATCGCGCAGCTGTTCTTCCGGGGGGCCGCATGAACATCGAACTCGCCGATCTGCTCACCTCGCTCCGGTCGGAGATCAACCGCGCCCGCATCGACGCGGCCAACCAGGACGTGCGCTTCAAGATCAACTCCATTGACCTGGAACTGCAGGTGGCGGTCGAGAAGACCGGCGAGGGCAACGCCGGCGTGCGCTTCTGGGTGGTGTCGCTCGGGGGCAAGGCGACGGCCAAATCCGCGGAGACCCACACGGTGAAGATCGCGCTGACCGCCCAGACAGCAGGGGGTGAGGCCGTCCTCACCGGTGACGACATCTCCGACCTCTTCTGAGTCCGGTCGGCCGCTGCATGAGTTCCGTCGACAAGAGCCGGGTGGCCCAGGTCATCGTCCGGCAAGAAGACAGCATCGAATTCGGGTCGGGCTACCGGATCAGCAACCGCCTGATCCTCACCGTGGCCCATCTGTTCGAGCGTCGCTATCACGCTTGCACGGTGCTGCTCGGCAACGGCAAGGACGGGCTCCCCGCCACACTCGTGTGGCGGGGAGGCGCACAGCGCCAGGACCTGGCACTGTTGCAGCTCGACGCCCTGCCCGCGGGGCTCCCTTCGGTCTCCGGCCTGTCCATCGGACGCCTGCCGGACGGGGTGGGAAACGTGCCGTTCGTCGGGGTCGGCTTTCCGGTCCTTGCGCAGCGGGCCGAATCGGCCAGATACCAGGGGCTCGACCGGCGGGACAGCAGGCAGATCGACGGCCTGGTCAACCTCGGGTCCAACATGAAGTCGGAATTGCTCGACCTCACCATCACCTCCGCGCCGCCTCCCGAGCCGGCCGACGGGAAGGACCCCTGGAAGGGGATCTCCGGCACGGCCCTGTTCGCCCCCGGTGGCTACCTCATGGGAGTGCAGGTCCAGCGACTGATCGCCGCAGGAACCAGCAGCGCGGAGGGCGAGTCCGTGGCCAAGGCCCTCGGCGATCCCGAATTCCTCCGGATCCTCGGAGAGAACTTCGTACGGACGGAGGCGGTGCGGCTGGACGCCCTGCACGATCCGAACCCCGGCCGTCGGCCGCGTTCGGTGGTCTCCCAGCAGGAGCGCATCAGCGGCTTCGGCGACTTCGAGAAGAACTTCACCTCGGAGCGGCTGCCGTTCGTGTCCCCGGGCAGCGAACACGACGCAGCCCCCCACCGGCTGCTCACCCATCTGGTGACCTCGGCGGATCGCGGAGTCCTGCTGGTCGGTGCGGCGGGCTCGGGCAAGAGCCGGACCGGCCTCGAGGTCGGACAGCTCGCCATCGCGGAGGGCTGGCGGGTACTGCACCTCGTGCCCCAGGGGCGGGACGGGGCGGCCGGCGACCAGATCATCGACGAGATCGCCGAGGAGGCGTTCGCGGAGACCAGCTCCGTGCTCGTGGTGATCGATCTCAACGAAACCAACCTCGATCTGCACGCACTGCGCCACCAGCTCCTGCCCATGGCCCGCTCCCGCGCGGTCACCATGGTCCTGCTCGCCTCAGCGCGTCCCGGCTGGCTGCTGGAGGCCGACCGGGCCCTGGTGCACGAACTCTTCGACAAGGTCGACGTACGGCAGGACGAGGAGTTCCAGCAGCTCGTCACCAGGAACGCACTGGAGACCCTGGCACCCACCGCGATCCATCGCCTGGGCACGGACCGCATGCTCGCGGTCTGCGGCAACCGCCCGATCGTGGCGCTCCTGGTCGCGCAGGAGATCGAGCGCAGGGTCAAGGCGGGGCGGTTCTCCATCCCCGAGATGACGGGTCTGCGGTCCGGGGGCGAGCTGACCGCCTGGCTGTTGAACCGGCTGAAGGAGGACGGCCTCACCGTCCCCGCCCGCAGCCCCGGAAGCCTCGTCCCCGCCCGTGCCTCCTTCGGCCTCGTGGCCGCCGCCGCCGCTGCGGCGGCCTGCCCGCAGGGCCACGCAGAAGTGGTCGCTGCCGCCAGGGCAGCCCTCACCGGGGCGAGCCCCGACCAGGTCACGGAGGCCGACGGCATCGTGGCCACCCTGGTCTCGCTGGGCTGGCTGGAGCTCAAGGACGGTGTTCTCTCGGTCGCCCACGACATCGTCGCCGACCAGCTCATGGAATCGGTCGTGCTCCCCGAGCCGACCGCCTGGCCGGACACCGCGGGCACGCGGGCGCTGCTCACCGGCAGCCTCACGGACGCCCGTACCATCGGTCGGTTCTCCGTCAACCTCGGCCGTCTCTTCAACGACCTGGCCCTCGCCGACCGGGCGGCGGCCGTCGAGCCCCTGCTGCGCGAGTGGTTCACCGAGCAGGCCTCCACCATCGGCGACCTGATGTGCGAGGACTCCAACGCCGGCAGCTACGCGCTCGGCGCCCTCTGCTCCGGTCCGCCGTGGGCCGACGCGGCCGTCGCTTGCTGGGACCAGGTGCTCAGCCCCTGGATCGGTGCGTTCGGCGGCGAATACGACGCCCGTCACCTCCTGCACCGCGGGCTGCAGCACCTCCCCGTCGAGGGCGCACAGCTCCTCGTGCCCGCCGCACTCGACTGGCTGGCGCTGAACTGGCGTGCCAGCACCGCCGGTTACGTCGCGGCTCCGCTGCTGTCCCGCATGGACCTGCCGCCCGAGGCGGTGCAGCAGGCCGTCCCCCTGTCGCTGAACTGGCTCAACCGCCACGCCGCGTCCCCGGGCGGCGGCTACGTCCTCCGGCCCCTGCTCGACCGTACGGACCTCGACCCCTTCGAGGCCCGGCGGGTCCTGTCCGCCGCGTACGCCTGGCTGAGCCGGAACGGCACCACCCACAGCGCCGGGTACGTCCTCGATGCCTTCCTCTCGCGTCCGGACCTCAGCCCCGACGAGGTACGGCGCGTCCTGCCGGCCGCCCGCGAGTGGCTCGACCGTCACGCCTCGACCCTGGGCGCCTGGCACGTGCTCCGGTCGCTGCTGCCCCGCCCGGAGCTGGAACCCGACGAGGCGGCGCGGACCGTGCAGGCCGGCCTCGCCTGGCTGGACGCACACGCCGGCACGCCGATGGCCCGGCACGTCGTGAGGGCTGCCGCCACCCGGCTCGACCTGTCCGCCGAGGACGTACGACGCCTCCTGCGCGCCGCCCGAGCCTGGCTGGACGTCCACGGCACGACCATCGAGGCCGACTGGGTCCTGTCCCCGCTGCTCGTCCGCACGGACCTGGCTGCCGAGGACGCCAAGGGGGTCCTGTCCGCCGTCCTGGACTGGCTCGGTCTCCACGCCCGGGAGATACAGGCCGAGTTCGTTCTCGGCCGGCTGGTGGAGCACACCGGCCTGCCGGTCGACGACCGGAGGCGCGCGTGGTCCGCCGTGCTCGACTGGCTCGATTGCCACGCGGACGTCGAACAGGCCTCCTTCATCATCAAACGCCTGCTCAGACTGGTCGACTTTCCCGAGGCCGAAACCCACCGGGTGATCGCCGCGGCCCTGGTCTGGCTCGACCACCACGGCAACGACGCCAGCGCCGGACACATCATCGGCCCGCTGCTCGGCAGCCCCGTCCTGCCCTCGGGCGATGTCCAGCGGGTGCTGCGCACGGCCTTCGACTGGCTGGGATCCCATGCGATCGGCGAGGCCAGCTTCGTGTTCAAGCCGCTGCTCTTGCGGACGGACCTGGCGGCGGCCGATGTCCGCCATGTGGTCGGGGCCGCCCTTTCCTGGCTGGGCCACACCGTGGGGACGACCGACGCGGGCTACGTCTTCAACGTCCTCCTGGCGCGCACCGACTTGACCGAGGGCGAGATCACCGCGGCCCTCTCCGAGGCCTTCGCCTGGCTCGCGCTGCATACCGACACGCCCGATGCCGGCTACGTACTCGCGCGACTGCTCACCCGCCAGGACCTGCCGCCGGCCGACGCCTCACAGGTGTTGCAGGCGGCCCTCGACTGGCTCGGCGACCGTGCCGGTACCGCGGAGGGGCGCGTCGTCCGGGAGGCCCTGGAAGCGCGGGCAGACCTCAGCCCCTCTGAGGGCCAGCGGATGACAGAGGCGCAATTCGCCTGGTTCGCCGCCCACCCGGTCGACCCCCAGGGCAGCCACCTGCTGGTCCCGCTTCTGAACCGCACCGACCTGGACGCGGACCACGCCATGCTTCCGGTCACCACGGCGATGGCCTGGCTCGACCACAACGCCACCATTCCGAACGCCCAGTTCGTCCTCAACGCACTGCTTTCGCGTGGCGATCTGGAGGCCGGCCACGCCCGGCGGGGGATGGAGGCCGCCTTCGCCTGGCTGGACGAGCACGCGTCCACCCCGGAGGCCCGCTTCGTGCTCGCCCCGCTCATGCTCCGCAGGGATCCCGAGTCCATGAAACGCGCCACCCTGCTGGCCGTGGCCTGGCTCGACCAGCACATCCTGATGCCGGAGGCCCAGCGCGTCCTGAGCCCACTGCTGGGCTGCATCACCCTGTCCTCGGACGTGGCCGGACGCTCGGCCGTACACGCACTGACCTGGCTCGAACGCCACGGGTCCGCGTGGGAGGCAGGGTTCCTACTGGAGCACCTGCTCCGCCGTCCGGACCTCGGCATCCGAGAGGCCGGCGGCGCGAAGGAACATGCCCTGGCGTGGCTGTCCGCGCGCAGCGACACCCCTGGCGCGGGCCACGTACTCCAGTCGCTGCTCGGGCGTGCCGACCTGGACCCGGAGGAAGCGTCCCGCGCGATCGCGTACGCGCTGTCCTGGCTGGACCTGCACCCGAGCGCCGGAAGAGCCGGCCACGTCCTGGGCCCCCTGCTCACCCGCGCCGACCTGACGCCCGACCAGGTCCAGCGGGCCACGATCCGCGCCCTGGCCTGGCTGGACACCCAGCCGGGCAGCGTGAGCCTCGGCCATGTACTGAGGCCCTTGCTCGAACGCATCGACCTGACGCCCGACCATGCCCAGCAGTCGGCGACCCGCGCTCTCGCCTGGCTCGAACGGCACGGGGCCGTGCTCAACGCGCACCACGTCCTGGGCCCGCTCCTCGACCGCATCGACCTCACCCCCGCCAACGCCCGGCGGGCCTTCTCCATCGGTGCGACCTGGCTGGACCACCACGCCATGGCTGCGCGCGCGAGGTTCGTCCTCGCTCCGTTCCTCAAGCGCGCCGAGGCCACCGCCGAAGAGGTCCGGCGCGCCCTCGTGATGGCCCTGGCGTGGCTGGGCTCCTACGGCAACGCACACGGCGCCCCCATCGTCCTGAACGCCCTGCTCTCACGTGACGACCTCGGCGCTGATGACGCGGCCAACGCCGTCACGGCCTCCTTCGCCTGGCTGGACCACCACGCAGGGACCGCCCGCGCCCGCTACGTCCTGGCCCCGCTCGTCGCCCGCACCGACCTCCCGCCCCCGGCCGCCCACCGGGCCGTCTCTCTCGCTCTCGCCTGGCTGGACGGCTACGGCTCGACGGAGAAGGCCGCCCTCCTTCGTGACGTCCTCACGGCCCGCTCCCCCCTGCCCCCCGCCGAAGCCTCCGGCCCGACGACCGCCCCGGCCGGCCCTTCGCACCCGGGCCCGGGCAAGGGGGAGGACCCGCGACCCGGTTCCGAGGACACCGTGAACGCCGGCACCACGAGCTGAGCGGCCGCACGGCGTGCCCGAGATCAGGCCGGGGTGGGGGTGACGGGTTCCAGGCCCATCGGGAGGTCGCCCCGGGAGGTGATCTGGAGCTTGCGGTAGACGCGGGTCAGGTGCTGTTCGACCGTGCTGACCGTCAGGTAGAGCTTCGCCGAGATCTCCCGGTTCGTCAGGCCCTGGGCCGCCAGCGTGGCGACCCGCTGTTCCGAGCTGCTCAGTTTTGCCGTGGTGCCGGTCGCCGGCGTCGCCTCCGCCGGGGCGCGGTCCCGCGAGGCCGGGGCGGCCAGCGGGGCGTCGGGGAGGATCTCCCGGCACAGGGCCGTGGCCTCCGCCTCCTTCGCCAGGTTCCACGCCGAACGGATCATCGCGCTGCCCTTCGCCGGAGAACCGTCCGCCTGCAGCGCCCGGCCCAGCTCCGCCATCGCCCGCGCCGCCTCCACCCGGTCCCCGGAGCGGTGCAGCGCGTCGAGCGCCTGCCCCAGGACGGCCGTACGCCGCTTGGGGTCGCCGGCCAGCGCCTTGATGCGGAGCGAGACGCCCCGTACGTACGGCCGCTGCGCATCCGGCAGGGCCAGCTGCTGGAGGGCGAGCTGCTCGGCCCGCACCCCCTCGCCCAGCCGCAGCAGCGCCTCCGCCGCGTCGGTGCGCCACGGCAGGAACGCCGGACGGTCCACCCGGCCGCCCTCCATGAGCCGCCCCACTTCCAGGAAGTCCGCGAGCGCGGCGTGCGGCTGGTTGACCGCCAGCCGGTACAGGCCGCGGGCCCGCAGGAACGCCAGCCCGTGCAGGCCGGTGAGCAGCCCCTTCGGCACCTGCCGGTCGGCGAGCCGGGAGGCCTCCGTGAACCGGCCCATCGCCGTGCACGCCCGGATCAGCACCGCCGCCGGCGCGCACGGGAAGCTCCCGCCGCGCTCCGGCAGCGCCTCCAGCGCCGCCGTCGCGTGCGTGTAGGCGCCCCGCAGATCGCCCATCCGCAGCAGCGCCTCGGCGTGCAGCGCGGCGAACACCGCGCTCCAGCCCGGCGCCTGGCAGCGCCGGGCCTCCTCCAGGAGGTTCCGGCTCCACGGCACGGCCCGCTCGGGGTGCTCCGAGCAGATCAGCGACCGCAGGGCCTGCGCGAGCGGAGCCACCGTGGCATCGGTCAGCCGGGCCGACTGCAGCAGCCGCTCGCCCACCGCGGCCGTGGCGTCCACCAGCGTGTCCAGCGCGGAGGCGGCCGGCTCGCCGACGGCCGCCGGCAGCAGGGCGGCGGCCTCGGCGATCTGCCCCTGCGCGAGCAGCAGCGCGGCCAGCGGCTGCACCTGCTCGGCGTCGAGCAGACCGGCCCGCGCCGCCTCCAGCAGCTCGCCCAACCGCCGTTCCGCGGCGGCGGGATCGAAGCGGGCCGTGATCTGCGCGAGCCGCACCAGGATCCCGCGCTCCACGTGTTCGTCGCCCGGCCCGCGCGCGGCGAGTTCCAGCAGCCGCGCCGCCTCGCGCGCGTCGCCCCGTACGAGGAGCTCCTCGGCCGCGTCCCGCAGTACGGCGACCTCCGCCGGACCGCAGTCCAGGGGCCGGTCCTCGGCGCAGGCGGCCAGCAGGTGCTCGGCCACGGCGAGCACCGGCCCGCGGTCCTCGCCCAGCACCCGGGCGGCGTCGCGGTGCAGCGCGGTCCGGGTCCGCGGATCGCACTCCTCCAGGGCCGCCGCGCGTGCCGCGGGGTGACGGAACCGCAGGCCCTCCAGCAGGCCCGAGGCCTCCAGCGCGGCCAGCCCGCGCCGGGCCGCCGCCGCGTCGAGGCCGGTCAGCCGGGTGACCCGGGCGGCGGTCGCCTGCTCGCCGAGGAGCGCCGCCGCACGGGCCAGCGCGAGCCCGTCCGGCCCGCTGCGGCGCAGGCACGTCGCGACCGCCTGGGCGAACGGCCCGCCGGGCTCGGGGGAGGGGAACGAGGGTGCGCGGGGCCCGGCCGCCGCCGCCTCGGGCGCGAGCGCGGACGCGGGCGCGGCGGGTGCCTCCCGCCCGGCGGCCTCCTCGACGAGCGCGCGCAGCAGCAGCGGGTTTCCGCCGCTGATCCGGTACAGCTCAGCGGCCTCGGCAGCCTCCGCGGCGTGAGCAGAGCCCCCCGGACGGCCCCGTACGAGGGCCACCTCGGCCGCGGTCAGCCGCTCCAGCCGCATCCGCCGGAAGTGCGGCTGGCGCATCAGCTCGGTGGTGAACGCCGGGTCCTGCGCCGGGGCGTGCACCGCGCCGGCGACCACGACGAGGACCGGGGCGGTGCGCGCGTGCCGGGCCAGGTACTGCACGTACTGCAACGATTCGCGGTCGGCGTACTGGACGTCGTCGACGCAGAGCACGACCGGGCAGTCCAGGCTCAGTTCGCGCAGCTCCGCGCAGAACGCCTGCATCGCCTCGATGCGCGAGGGCGCCCCGGGGCCCTCGGAAGGCCTCGGCAGGGCGAAGACCTGCTCGCTGTTGACGAGCTGGCGCAGCACGCCGAGCGGCACCTGCTGCTCCTCGGGCGCGCCGACCGCGTACAGGACCAGTGCGCCGGCCGCCGCGGCCCGCTCGGCGACGAGGTCGACGAGCGCGCTCTTGCCGCATCCGGTGCCGGCTTCGATCAGGACGATCCGGGACTGCCCCGCGACGCAGTCCGCGAGCGCCTTCTCCAGGAGGTCGATTCCGGCTTCCCTGCCCGTCAATGTCATAGCCGCCCCCGCGATCTGTCGGTCCACCCACCCCTGACCCAGGACAGGATGGAGCCCGCGCGCTACAGAGCAGGTCGAGGAGGAGCGGAGATCGGGGCGGAAACCGGCCAGGACGGCGCGCGCGGACGTTTCAGGGCGCCGGCTGTACGCACAGCAGACCGGCGTCGCGCATTTCCTCGACCCATATGTCGAGATCGGCCCGCGCGTTTTCCGGTGCCGTGTTCCACAATTCGGCGAGCATGTCGGCGGCGATTCCCGCATCGCCGTCGTGGCGGCGCAGCACAATCCACATGGCGGTGCCGACCGGGCCGCACCGGAAACGCCCCGAACCGGCGGCGAAACCGCCACCGGGACCACCGGGGCCACCAGGACCACCGGGACCGCCACCGGAACCCGTCGCGTACGAGGCGTGGAGCTCCAGACAGCCGTCCGCGTCCACGGAAGCGGCGACCACACCAGGCGTCGGTCGGACGCGCACGGCCACCTCCATTGCCGGATCCGAGAACTGTCGGCACCAGCCGATCGAGGACACCTCAAGCTATGGGCGAACGCCCGCCGGATCCATGGTGGCCGCAGCACTCTGGGGTGGCAGCTTCCGCCGACCCCCTACGGAGGGGTGAAGGCCCCCGGGCGGAGATAGGGGGAGCGAACCGGCGCGGGACCGGCGGATCCGGCGAAATACCGCCCCTATTCCGGCAGTAAAGGACGTACGCGCGCAGCATCCGCCCGGGCGTTCAGCTGGGCATCACCCGAAATCACCGGCCCAAACCGGATCGCGGCCGCTTGGCCGAATGGTGCGCGGGCTGCCGGTCGAATGGGGAGGTGAAAAACCGGGTGCCCGGAATTGAGTCCCGGACCCCTTCCCGGCCCCACCGGTCCTGCACCCGTTCTCCACCCGTCCTCAAGCGGTTCTGGACGCGAGGGCGAGCACGTCCGCGCCGAGGAGCGAGAGCCGGTGCGGCGGCTCAACGGGCGGTCGAGTCTGACGCGATCGCGGTTCGCGAGGCTGGCTCCTGCCCTGCTCATCCTCGGAGGTACCAGGTGAATCCGCCCACACCCGTCATCACCGACGCCGTCCCCAGCCAGAGCGGGACAGGGTCCACGGAAGGCCAAGGGTCCACGGAAGGGCCCACGCACGGCCCAGGGCCCAAGGAAGTGCGCCGCCTGGACCGGGTGATCATCCGCTTCGCGGGTGACTCGGGGGACGGTATGCAGCTCACCGGCGACCGGTTCACCTCGGAGACGGCGACCTCTCCACGCTGCCGAACTTCCCGGCCGAGATCCGTGCCCCCGCCGGCACCCTGCCGGGTGTGTCGTCGTTCCAGCTGCATTTCGCCGATCACGACATCCTCACGCCGGGCGACGCCCCGAACGTACTGGTCGCGATGAATCCGGCGGCGCTGAAGGCGAACATCGCGGACGTACCGCGCGGCGCCGAGATCATCGTCAACACCGACGAGTTCACCGAGCGCAGCATGGGCCGCGTCGGCTACGCGACCTCCCCGCTGGAGGACGGCTCCCTCGACGCCTACCAGCTGCACCCGGTGCCGCTGACGTCCCTGACGATCGAGGCGCTGAAGGAGTTCGGGCTCTCCCGCATGGAGGCGGGCCGCAGCAAGAACATGTTCGCGCTGGGGCTGCTGAGCTGGATGTACCACCGCCCGACGGAGGGTACGGAGGCGTTCCTGCGGCAGAAGTTCGCGAAGAAGCCGGACATCGCCGAGGCGAACGTGGCCGCGTTCCGCGCGGGCTGGAACTTCGGCGAGACGACCGAGGACTTCGCGGTCTCGTACGAGGTGGCCCCGGCGACCCGGGCCTTCCCGGCGGGCACGTACCGGAACATCTCCGGGAACCTGGCCCTGTCGTACGGGCTGATCGCGGCGAGCCGGCAGGCGGACCTGCCGCTGTACCTCGGTGCGTACCCGATCACCCCGGCGTCGGACATCCTGCACGAGCTGAGCAAGCACAAGAACTTCGGCGTGCGGACCTTCCAGGCGGAGGACGAGATCGCCGGCATCGGCGCGGCGCTCGGCGCGGCCTTCGGCGGCGCCCTCGGGGTGACGACGACCTCGGGTCCCGGTGTGGCCCTGAAGTCGGAGACGATCGGTCTGGCGGTCTCCCTGGAACTGCCGCTGCTGATCCTCGACATCCAGCGCGGCGGCCCGTCGACGGGCCTGCCGACGAAGACGGAGCAGGCTGACCTGCTCCAGGCGATGTACGGGCGCAACGGCGAGGCCCCGGTGCCGGTCGTGGCCCCGCGGACGCCCGCCGACTGCTTCGACGCCGCCCTGGAGGCGGCGCGGATCGCGCTGACGTACCGGACGCCGGTCTTCCTGCTGTCCGACGGGTACCTGGCGAACGGCTCCGAGCCCTGGCGGATCCCGGACGTGGAGGAACTCCCGGATCTCCGCGTCCCGTTCCAGACGACCACGAACCACGTACTGGCGGACGGCACCGAGGTGTTCTGGCCGTTCAAGCGCGACCCGCAGACCCTGGCCCGGCCGTGGGCGGTCCCGGGCACGCCCGGACTCGAACACCGCATCGGCGGCATCGAGAAGCAGACCCGGCCAACCACGACTTCATGGTCCGCACCCGCCAGGCCAAGATCGACGGGATCCGGGTCCCCGACCTGGAGGTCGACGACCCCGACGGCGCCCGGACCCTGGTCCTGGGCTGGGGCTCCACCTACGGCCCCGTCACCGCCGCCGTCCGCGAACTCCGTACGGTCGGAGAGGCCATCGCGCAGGCCCACCTGCGCCACCTCAACCCCTTCCCGAAGAACCTCGGCGAGGTCCTCAGGCGCTACGAGCGCGTCGTCGTCCCCGAGATGAACATGGGCCAGCTCGCCAGGCTCCTGCGCGCCGACTTCCTCGTCGACGTCATCTCCTTCACCCAGATCAACGGCATGCCGTTCAAGGCCGGACAGCTGGCCGACGCCATTCAGGAGGCGAACCGTGGCCAGTGAGCTCCTCAACCTCGTGCCCAAGGCCGAGACCAAGCAGTCCATGAAGGACTTCCGCTCCGACCAGGAGATCCGCTGGTGCCCCGGCTGCGGCGACTACTCGGTGCTCGCGGCGGTCCAGGGCTTCATGCCCGAACTGGGGCTGGCGAAGGAGAACATCGTCTTCATCTCGGGGATCGGCTGTTCCTCGCGTTTCCCGTACTACATGAACACGTACGGGATGCACTCGATCCACGGCCGTGCCCCGGCCATCGCCACCGGGCTGGCCACCTCGCGCCGTGACCTGTCGGTGTGGGTGGTCACCGGGGACGGCGACGCGCTGTCCATCGGCGGAAACCAC
>NZ_LGDB01000008.1:0-15392 GCF_001279655.1 Streptomyces sp. WM6372
AACCTCATCCACCGAAGTGGACGGGGTATCAACTTCTGGCGTTGATTTTTGGCACGCTGTTGAGTTCTCAAGGAACGGACGCTTCCTTTGTACTCACCCGCAGTAACACTTACTGGGGCTTTCCTCCGGGCTTCGTTCTTCGTTTCCAACTCTACCAGATCATTTCTTCGTCGTTTCCGACTCGGATTTGAATTCGGTGGCCGTTGGGGGCCTTTGCCTTTCGGCGCTCCACCACTTTAGCGCTTATCCCTTGCGGCTCATAATCGAGCCACTGGATTCGAATTCGGGCATGCCGAAATCGACCCCGCCAGGGGAAGGTCGTAGGTAGTGGGTTGGCCGCCCCGGGGGTCTGCTGATGGCAGTGCCCCGTTCAAGCGGCTCGGGCTACGTTAGGCCTCCGCCAAGGTGGAGTCAAGTTGAACGGCGGCGTGGCGCATGGGCGCGATAGGGGCTCACCGTCGGGTCGTGCGTGATCCAGTAGCGGTACGGATGATCCGCGCCGGCGCCCCCGACTCCCGTGCGCGGGCCGTTGCTCACCAGGTCGGATGAGGTGGCGGTCCCCGTCAGCAATGCCAAGGGGGAATCGGGGCCGGCGCAGAGGTCGGTGCCGTCCAGGGAACGGTCGACCGCCAGGGCAGTGGCCAGGCGGGCCGGGCCTTTGGCCAGTTCCCGGTCGGTTCTGGCGGAAACTCGACGTTTGCGGGCCAGGTCGGCACCCACGGTGATCTCGCCCGCGCGCAGCAGCACCCCGCTCGCGTGGCCGGGCGGACCGCACACCAGGTTCAGGCTGAACCACATGCCGTAGATGAAGTAGACGTACGCGTGTCCGGGCGGACCGAACATCGATGCGTTGCGCGGGGTGCGCCCCCGGTAGGCGTGGGAGCCCGGGTCGGCCTCCCCCTCGTACGCCTCCACCTCCGTGATGCGGAGTTCCACGGGGCCTTCGGACGTACGGCGGACCAGGATCCGGCCGAGGAGGTCCGGGGCCACGGTGAGGACCGGCCGGTCGAAGAAGGACCGGGCCAGGGGCGTACGGTCGGGGCGCGCGCTCATCCGGTCGAGCGTAGTCCAACGCGCAGATCTGCAACCGGGGCCTAAGGTTCCGCGTTTGTCAGGGTGTACTCGTAAGCGGTAGTCGCACGAGCCTTCAAGGGGAGTCAGAGCATGGGGTTCAAGAAGCTGTTCGCGGCGCTGGGTGCCGGCGGTGCTTCGGTGGACACGATCATCACCGAGCCGAACGTCGTGCCGGGCGGGATCGTCCAGGGCGAGGTCCGCATCCAGGGCGGTTCCGTGGAGCAGCAGATCGAGGGCCTGTCCGTCGGTCTCCAGGCGCGGGTCGAGGTGGAGGGGAACGACCAGGAGTACAAGCAGGACATCGTCTTCACCAAGCAGCGTCTCGGCGGTGCCTTCCAGGTGCAGGCGGGCGCCCTGCACGTGGTGCCGTTCGGGCTGGAGATCCCGTGGGAGACACCGATCACCCACTTCGGGGGCCAGCACCTGCACGGGATGAACATCGGGGTCAGCACCGAGCTGGAGATCGCGCGCGCGGTGGACGCGGGCGACCTCGACCCGATCAACGTGCACCCGGTGCCGGCGCAGCAGGCGATCCTGGACGCCTTCCGTCAGCTCGGCTTCAGCTTCCGCAGCGCGGACATGGAGCGCGGGCACATCCGCGGGACCCGCCAGACGCTGCCGTTCTACCAGGAGATCGAGTTCCTGCCCCCGGCGCAGTACCGCGGGCTGAACCAGGTCGAGCTGACCTTCGTCTCGGACGGCCGCGAGATGGACGTCGTGCTGGAGATGGACAAGAAGTCGGGGCTGTTCTCCGAGGGCAGTGACACGTACCGCTGCTTCCAGGTGGGGCTCCAGTCGTACCAGGGGACCGATTGGGCGGCGTACCTCAACCAGTGGATCGCGTCCGTGGGTTCGCAGCGCAACTGGTTCTAGGCTCGGCCCGTCAACCGGTACTGGTTCGCGATCAGGAGGTTCAGCAGTGGCCGAGCAGAAGAGGGCGCCCCTTCCGCACGATTTCCACCCTCAGGTGCACGCGTTCTCGGTGGAGAGCGCGGATCTCGAGCCCGGTGGGGAGCTGGGCGCCGCCCAGGTGCTGAAGGGCGGGAACGTCTCTCCGCACCTGCGGTGGGAGGGGTTCCCGCAGGGGACGAAGAGCTTCGCCGTGACGTGCTTCGACCCGGACGCCCCGACGGGCAGCGGGTTCTGGCACTGGGTGCTCTTCGATCTGCCCGCTTCGGTCACCGAGCTGCCGGCCGGGGCGGGCAGCGGGAAGTTCGAGGGGCTGCCCGCCGGGGCCGTGCACGTACGCAACGACTACGGCACGAAGGACTTCGGCGGGGCGGCTCCGCCGGCCGGGGAGCGGCACCGTTACGTGTTCACCGTCTACGCGGTGGACCAGGAGAAGCTGGGCCCCGGTGCGGACGTCTCGCCGGCGGTCGTCGGATTCAACCTGCGGTTCCACTCGTTGGGACGGGCGCAGCTGATCGGTGAGTACGAGGACCCCGAGAGCTGATCGTTCCCCGTGCGTTTGCCCGGTCCTGGTCTAAAGGCGACCAGGACCGGGCATTTTTATTGCGTTGTCCCGCGTGGCGCGCGCGGCCAGAGTGGTTGCGGGCCCTGCCGCCAGTGTGGTCGCGGGCCTGCACACGGGAGGTGGGCGAGATGCGGGACACGCTGGTGCTGAATGCGAGCTTCGAGCCGCTGTCGACGGTGACGCTGAACCGGGCTGTGGTCCTGGTGCTCCAGGACAAGGCCGTGGTCGAGCAGTCTCATCCGGAACTGCGTGTGCGCGGTGCCTCCCTGGATCTTCCGCTGCCCCGGGTGATCAGGCTGTGCCGGTACGTACGGGTGCCGTTCCGAAGACATGCTCCCTGGTCACGGAGGGGGGTGCTGGTCCGGGACCAGCACCGGTGCGCGTACTGCGGGAAGCGCGCGACGACCGTGGACCACGTGCTGCCGCGGGCTCAGGGCGGTGGGGACACGTGGTTGAACACGGTGGCCTCCTGCGCCGAGGACAATCACCGCAAGGCGGCCCGGACTCCGGAGGAGGCGGGGATGCCGCTCCTCCGGAAGCCCTTCGTCCCGTCTCCGGCGGATGCCATGCTGCTGGCCCTGGGGGTGGGGGGCCGTGAGGCGCTGCCCGAGTGGCTGGAGCGTTCCGCCTAGTACGGCCGGCGCGGCCGGTGCAGCAGCCGGTACGGATGGATGACCGCAGGTGCGCTGGGTGACGTATTTCCCGTACGTCGCTCAGCGCAGCAGCAGCTGGACGATGGCGAGCACGCCGACCACGACGATGACTCCGCGGAGCACGGTCGGTGAGAGGCGGCGGCCGACCTTGGCGCCGATCTGGCCGCCGAGGGTGGAACCGACGGCGATCAGGACCACGGCCGTCCAGTCGAACTCGGCGACGAAGAGGAAGAAGACGGCTGCGATGCCGTTGACGAGGGCGGCGAGGACGTTCTTGACGGCGTTGATCCGCTGTAGGTCCTCGTGGAACGACAGGCCCATCAAGCCGACGTAGAGCACGCCCTGGGCGGCGCCGAAGTAGCCCCCGTACGCGCTGGCGAACAGCATTCCGGTGAGCAGGGCGGGGCCGCCGTCGGGGTGTCCGGGTTCGGTGCCGGCGGCTTCCTGGCGCCTGCGCAGGGCCGCGGCGAGGCGGGGCTGGAGGACGACGAGCACGAGGGCGAGTCCGATGAGGACGGGCACGATCGTGTCGAAGGAGTCCGACGGCAGGGTGAGGAGCAGGATGGCGCCCGCGAGTCCGCCGACGAGGGAGACGGCGCCGAGCCGCAGGATGCGGCCGCGCTGGCCCTGGAGCTCCTTGCGGTAGCCGATGGCTCCGCTGACGGCACCGGGCACCAGGCCGAGGGTGTTGGACACGTTGGCGGTGACCGGCGGGAGTCCGGTGGCGAGCAGCACCGGGAAGGTGATGAGGGTGCCGGAGCCGACGATGGTGTTGATCGTGCCGGCGCCGATGCCGGCCGCGAACACCGCGAGTGATTCCCAGGGGGACATCGAGAGCAGAGACATGGACTGAGCCATCCCCTTTGCATGAGTGAGTCGCCTCCCCGCCATGAAGGTCGAGGGGCCTCACTGATCATGCAGGAGGGGACGGGCCGGTCAGTCGATGGGGGGCTGTTCGCGGCGCTCGGCGGCGGCCTTGTCGGCCGCACCGGCGCCCTGGCCGCCGTCCTTGCCGGAGTTCTGCGGGTTGAAGCCCGAACCTCCGCCCATGGGGCCGAAGTTGCCCATGGCTCCCGAGAGGCCCTTGAGGGCGTCTCCGATCTCGCTGGGCACGATCCAGAGCTTGTTGGCGTCGCCTTCGGCGATCTTCGGGAGCATCTGGAGGTACTGGTAGGCGAGGAGCTTCTGGTCGGCGTCACCGGCGTGGATGGACTCGAAGACCGTACGGATGGCCTGCGCCTCGCCCTCGGCCTTCAGCGCGGCGGCCTTGGCCTCACCCTCGGCTCGCAGGATGGAGGACTGCTTCTCGCCTTCGGCTCGCAGGATCTCGGACTGCCGGACACCCTCGGCCTGGAGGATCGCGGCGCGCTTGTCCCGGTCGGCGCGCATCTGCTTCTCCATCGAGTCCTGGATGGAGGTCGGCGGCTCGATCGCCTTGAGCTCGACGCGGTTGACGCGGATGCCCCACTTGCCGGTGGCCTCGTCGAGGACTCCGCGCAGGGCGGCGTTGATCTCCTCGCGGGAGGTCAGGGTCCGCTCCAGGTCCATGCCGCCGATGATGTTGCGCAGGGTGGTGACGGTGAGCTGCTCGATGGCCTGGATGTAGCTGGCGACCTCGTACGTCGCGGCCCGCGCGTCGGTCACCTGGTAGTAGATGACCGTGTCGATGTTGACGACCAGGTTGTCCTGGGTGATGACCGGCTGGGGCGGGAACGGCACGACCTGTTCGCGCAGGTCGATGCGGTTGCGGATGGAGTCGATGAACGGGACGACGATGTTGAGGCCCGCGTTGAGGGTGCGCGTGTAGCGGCCGAAGCGTTCGACGATGGCGGCGCTGGCCTGCGGGATCACCTGGATCGTCTTGACCAGTGCGATGAAGACCAGAACCACCAGAATGATCAGGACGATGATGATCGATGACATGCGGTTCCCCGTGCCCTTCCGGCTGTCCGTGCTGCCCCGTTGATCGGAGTCTCGCAGACCCCGGGGCCGCGGGTCGGCTGCTTGGCTCAAGCTCGACTAGCTCACATCACGACCGCGGTGGCTCCGTCGATCTCGACGACGTCCACCAACTGGCCGGGTTCGAAGCTGCTTTCCGCGTCGAGCGTGCGGGCGGACCAGACCTCGCCGGCGAGTTTGATGCGGCCTCCGCTGCCGTCGACGCGTTCGAGGACGAGCGCGCTTCTGCCCTTCAACGCGTCGATTCCGGAGCGGTGTTGGGGCCGCTGCTCACGGTGGTGGTTGGCGATCGAGCGGACGACGGCGACGAGCGCCACGGACACGATCACGAAGACCAGGACCTGGGCGACCACTCCCCCGCCGAACGCCGCCGTGACGGCGGCGGCGAGCGCGCCGACGGCGAACATGCCGAACTCGGGCATCGCCGTCAGGACGAGGGGAATGCCCAGTCCGACCGCGCCGATGAGCCACCACAGCCACGCGTCGATGTTCACATGGTCATGGTAGGTCGGGCGGGCACGGTCGGGACAGGGTGCGACGGTGCGCGGACCGACCGTGCGGGCGCGCCGGTACGGGCGGCGCCGGTACGGGCGGCGCCGGTACGGGCGGCGCCGGTACGGGCGGCGCCGGTACGGGCGGCGCCGGTACGGGCGGTGCGCGTACCGGCGCCGCCCGTACCGGTGGCCGTGCTAGCGCAGCGGGAGGCCCTGGGCGGTCCAGCGGTCGCTGTCGTTGCGCTCGACGACCAGGGGGAGGCCGAAGCACAGCGAGAGGTTGCGCGAGGTCAGTTCGAGGTCGATCGGGCCCGCGGTGACGACCTTGCCCTGGCGGATCATCAGGACGTGGGTGAAGCCGGGGGCGATCTCCTCGACGTGGTGCGTGACCATCGCCATGGACGGCGCGAGCGGGTCGCGGGCGAGGCGGCCGAGGCGGCGTACGAGGTCCTCGCGGCCGCCGAGGTCGAGGCCGGCGGCGGGCTCGTCGAGGAGGAGGAGCTCGGGGTCGGTCATCAGGGCGCGGGCGATCAGGGTGCGCTTGCGCTCGCCCTCGGAGAGGGTGCCGAACTTCCGGTCGAGGTACTCCGTCATGCCGAGGCGGTCGAGGAAGGCGCGGGCGCGCTGCTCGTCGATCTCCTCGTACTCCTCCTGCCAGGTCGCCGTCATGCCGTACGCGGCGGTGAGGACGGTCTGCAGGACGGTCTGGCGCTTGGGGAGCTTGTCGGCCAGGGCGATCCCGGCGACGCCGATGCGCGGGCGCAGCTCGAAGACGTCGCTGCCGGGCTTGCCGAGGGTGCTGCCGAGGATGGTGGCGGCGCCCTTGGTGGGGAAGAGGTAGCTGGAGGCGAGGTTCAGCAGCGTGGTCTTGCCGGCGCCGTTGGGGCCGAGGATCACCCAGCGCTCCCCCTCCTTCACCGACCAGGAGACCTGGTCCACCAGAGCCCGGCCCTCGCGGACCACGGATACGTCCACCAGCTCCAGAACATCGCTCATGAGCGTGTTGTCTCCCCTTGCAGTCTCGGTTTCGTCTGTGCACCGGTAGGCGCAGCCCCAGGGGAAAACCTACGCCACTCGGCGAGGGGTCCGGGCGCCAGGTTGGCCGCGGGGGCCGATCCGCGCCGATCCGTAAAGTGGGGGAATGCTTTTCGAACCACGTTCAGGGCGGTTGGCCGCCTGGGGGAACGCACTGCTGGCCGGTTTGGTCTCGCCCGACGAGGCCGTGTTGTCGATCGTGGGCGAGGACGCCGTGCACCGGGTGGAAGGGCTTCCGGGCGAATCGGGTCCGGTGGGTCTGACGCTGGCGCTCGGCCGGATGCGGGCGCTGGGGGTGACCGGGCTGCGGGTGGCGCTGCCCGCGCCGGGGCATCCGCTGGGGCTGAGCGGGCCGGCCGAGTTCAACGCGCGGGCGCTGGAGGCCGAGGAGGCGGTGGTCGCGGTGGGCGCGTCGCTGGGTCTGGTGCCGGAGGTGGCCGAGGCCGGGCCGCGGGGGGACGTGCACGTCTCGGTGACGTGGCACTGCCTGCCCGTACGGGAGGCCCCGCCGGCGGACGTGCCGTCGCTCGGTGAGGCGGAGCGGGAGCTGGCGGAGGCGCTGCGCGAGGCGACGGTGGCGCTGACCCGGCTGGACGTGGCGGGGTCGGGTCCGGTGGCGGAGGCCGCGCTGTCGGCGTACCGGGCGCGGGCGGACGCCGGGCGGGAGGTGCTGGCGCCGGGGTATCCGCCGCGGGCGGTACGGGTGCTGGCGCTGGCGCAGCGGGTGGACCTGCTGGTGTCGCTGGCGTACGAGCACGGGCCGGGCGGCGCGGTGGCCGCCTCGGAGATGGCGGCGCGGGCGGAGGCCTTGCGGCCGGTGGAGCGGGTGGCGCGGCGCGCGCTGGTCGCCGCGTACAACTCGGCGGTCGAGGAGCGCGAGCGGGGCTAGGGGGCCCGTCCCGCCGTCCTGGACGCACTGCGGCCCCGCTTCCCGGGGAGAGGTGGGGGAAGCGGGGCCGGTGCGCGGGAGCGGGATCAGGCGTTGACGCCCGTGTTGCCCCAGACGCCGTTCAGCAGGCCGATCACCGTGACCGTGTTGCCGACCACGTTCACCGGGACGTGGACGGGGACCTGGACCTGGTTTCCGGAGACGACTCCGGGCGAGCCCACGGCCTGGCCGTCGGCCGACGCACCGCCGTGCGCCGAGGAGACACCGGCGCCCACGGCAAGGAGGCCGCCCGCGATCACGGTGACGGCAGTGGCCTTCTTGATGTTCTTCACGTTCTTCGTCCTCCAGTACGTCTGCCGCGGCCAGCCGCCGCTGCACGTCATGAAGAACGGGTCATCTGACGAACGGGATACGCCATGTGGGCTACATCCACCCGACCGTATGAATCTGCGATCGGAACCGGACGGTCCGTTCCGGCCGGGTTCAGTCCGCGATTCCGTGCCTGACCGCCCACAACGCCGCCTGGGTGCGGTCCGCGAGGTCGAGCTTCATCAGGATGTTCGAGACGTGCGTCTTGACCGTCTTCTCCGACAGGACCAGCGCGCGGGCGATCTCCCGGTTGGACCGGCCGTCCGCGATCAGGGACAGCACCTCCTGCTCCCGCTCGGTCAGGGAGCCGCCCCGGCTCGACGGAGGCGGTCCGTCCTGGGAGAGCAGGGCCTCGGCCACCTCCGGCTGGAGCAGCACGTGGCCGGCGTGGACGGAGCGGATGGCTCCGGCCAGGGCGTCGGGGTCGATGTCCTTGTAGACGTATCCGGCGGCGCCGCCCCGCAGGGCCGGGACCACCGTCCGCTGCTCGGTGAAGCTGGTGACGATCAGCACCCGCGCCGGGTTCGCCAGGGCGCGCAGCCTGCGCAGGGCCTCGATGCCGTCCGTGCCCGGCATCTTGATGTCCATCAGGATCACGTCCGGCCGCAGCTCCTCGGCGCGGGCCACTCCTTCCTCTCCGTCGGCGGCCTCCCCGACCACCTCGATGTCGTCCTGTACCTCCAGGAACGTGCGCAGGCCGCGGCGGACCACCTGGTGGTCGTCCACCAGCAGGACGCGGATGGGCGTGTCAGCCACCGGGGACCTCCATCTCGATCGTGGTGCCCGTACCGGGCTCCGAGTGCACGGTGAGGCGGCCGCCGACGCCGCCCGCCCGGTCCCGCATGGAGACCAGGCCCAGGTGGCGTCCGGCCGCGCGGATCGAGGAAGGGGAGAAGCCGCTTCCGTTGTCCGTGACGGTCAGCACGGCTCCCGCGGCGCGGCGGGCGAGGGTGACCTCGACGCGGTCGCCGCCCGAGTGCCGCAGGGCGTTGTGGAGGGCCTCCTGGGCGACCCGGAGCAGCGCCTCCTCCTGGGTCGCCGGGAGGGCCCGTACGCCGTCACAGGTGAAGGTGACGTGCGCGGTGTGGGCGCGGTCCAGTACGTGGACCTGGTCGCGCAGGGTGGCGACCAGGCCGTCCTCGTCGAGCCCGGCCGGACGCAGCTCGGTCACGGCGGAGCGCAGCTCGTCGGCGGCCTCCGCGGCGAGGGCGGCGACCTGCTGGAGCTCGCCCTTGGCGCGGGCCGGGTCGCGGTCGACGAGGGCGGCGGCGGCCTGGGCGGTCAGGCGGAGCGAGAAGAGCTTCTGGGCGACGGCGTCGTGCAGCTCGTGGGCGAGGCGGGAGCGCTCCTCGGCGATGGTGAGCTCGCGGCTGCGCTCGTAGAGCCGGGCGTTGGTGAGGGCGATCGCCGCGTGCTGGGCGAGGAGGGCGAGGAGCTCCTCGTCCTCCTCGGTGAAGCCTCCGGGGCTCCTCTTGTTCGCGAGGAAGAGGGCGCCGAGGGTCTCCTCGCCGTCGCGGACGGGCTGGCCGAGGAAGTCGGACATCTCGGGGTGGGCGGGGGGCCAGCCCTCGAAGCGGGGGTCCTCGCGTACGTCGGCCAGCCGCTCGGCGCCGTCCTGGTGGAGCATCGCGGCGAGGATGCCGTGCTGGCGGGGCAGCGGGCCGATCCGGCGCCACTGCTCCTCGCTGATGCCGTCCACGACGAACTGGGCGAAGCCGCCGTGGTCGTCCGGGACGCCCAGGGCCGCGTACTCGGCGTCGAGCAGCTGGCGGGCGGAGACGACGATCGTGCGCAGGACGTCACGGACCTCCAGCCGGCGGCTCATGGCCAGGAGCGCGGTGCTCACGGCGGCGAGGCCGCCCCGGGGGCCGCCGAAGACGGGACTACCAGTCATGGGCTCACCGTACTCGCGGCTCTGACCTGCGGGATCGGGCCCGGGCCCTAGGACCGGGGGCGGTGCGTCCTCCTCCTTTGGGAGGGGGGTGCGGGGCCCTTCTCTGCCCTGGGGATGAGGGCTGCGGCGGGCTCGTGGTCCTCAGGGTGGAGAATTCCGTTACAGATTGCATTGCTGTCGCAACGCTTGGTGAGACCGTTACGTGGCCGATGTGAGCCCGCACATAGGACCCAGGTCACTTACGAAGACGCCTAGTGGACGCATAAAGACCGTGTCAGCGCTGCCGCGCCTAGCCCCCGGCCCGGAATTCCGGGCTCGTCGACGCACCCTGATCCACTAAGCGGGATCGTACGTCACACCTTTGCCAGGCGATTTTGCCGCCGCTAAGAATTGCTCCCGTCGCACAGCGCCGCGGATCCCGGATCCGAGCGGCGCTTTCCTGCGGCTCCCGCTATTCGAAGAGGTTGCTACGCATGTCCAAGACCAGCACCCCCGGCCACAGTCGTCGTCTGACGAAGGCGCACAAGATGTCCTTCGCCGCGTTCGCCACCATCGGCGCCGCCGCCCTGGCCGCCACCGTTGTCCCCGCCGGCACCGCCGACGCCGGTACGACCGTGAACGCCGCCCCCGTGGCGTGGAGCCAGGCCGTCGAGGGTGTCCAGGCCAAGACCGTGCAGCACCTCAGCGCCCAGACCAAGCTGGCCACGGACGCCGCGAAGGTCGAGACCGCGATCAAGGCCAAGGCCGCCGCGACCGCGAAGGCGAAGGCCGACGCCGACGCGAAGGCCAAGGCCGAGGCCAAGGCGAAGAAGGACCGCGAGGCGAAGGCGGCTGCCAGCCGCTCCACCGTCCGCAAGCCGGTCTACGCGAACAACCTTGACGGCTGGATCAAGGAATCGCTGTCGATCATGAAGGCGCACAAGATTCCGGGCACGTACAACGGCCTGTACAAGAACATCATGCGCGAGTCGAGCGGCAACCCGCGGGCGATCAACAACTGGGACATCAACGCCCAGAACGGCATCCCCTCGAAGGGCCTGCTCCAGGTCATCAAGCCGACCTTCCTCGCGTACCACGTCCCCGGCACCCCGCTGGACCAGTACCACCCGGTCGCCAACATCGTCGCCGCGGCCAACTACGCCGCCGACCGTTACGGCTCGATCGACAACGTCAACAGCGCCTACTAAGGGCCGCTGGCGGGCGGAGCAACCCCCATGCGCCTCAGGGCGGCACCCGGTGTCCGGGTGCCGCCCTGAGGCGTTTGGTGCGGGGTGTTCGCCGGAGCGGGTCCGACTAGTTGCGCATGACCTCGGGCTCGTGGCGGCGCAGCAGCTTCTGCACCGCGAAGCCGCAGGCCACGCCGATGAGCAGCAGGATCGTGATGTTCACGCCCCACTGGGCGACGGAGTGCTCCCACAGCGGGTCGGTGTTGGTCGGGTTCTGCTGGTCCCACGGCGGCATGAGCTTGCCGAGGTCGAGCGTGGTGCCCGCGGCGGCGACCGCCCAGCGCGAGGGCATCAGCCAGGCGAACTGCTCCAGGCCCGGCGAGTCGTACACCTGGAAGAGGATGCCGGTGAAGACGACCTGGACGATCGCGAACATGACCAGCAGCGGCATGGTCTTCTCGGCGGTCTTCACCAGCGAGGAGATCACCAGGCCGAACATCATCGACGTGAAGCCGAGCGCGGTGACCGACAGGCAGAGCTCGACGGCCGGCGGCATGAGCAGGCCCTCGGTGGGCAGGTCGCGCGGGATGAAGCCGATGGCGCAGATGACCGCGCCCTGGATGGCCGTGATGAAGCCGAGGACGATCACCTTCGACATGAGGTACGCCGACCGGGACAGACCGGTGGCGCGCTCGCGCTCGTAGATGACCCGTTCCTTGATCAGCTCACGGACCGAGTTCGCCGCGCCCGAGAAGCACATGCCCACGCAGAGGATCAGCATGATCGTGCCGGCGTCGCCGTTGAACCGGGACGGCGGCTTCGGGGGCGCGAGGCCGAACGTCGCGGGGATGACCGTCGAGACCACGCCCAGGACCGCGGGCAGGATCAGCATCAGGGCCAGGAAGCCCCGGTCGGACGCGATCACCGAGACGTAGCGGCGGATCAGGGTCCACAGCTGGTCGCCCCAGCCCTGCGCCTTCGGCGGCATCATCTGCTGCATCGGCGGCATGGCGACCTGCTGGGGGGCGACCGCGTCGAGGTCGGCGGCGTACAGCTGGTAGTGCTGCGAGCCCTTCCAGCGGCCGGCCCAGTCGTAGTCGCGGTAGTTCTCGAACGCCGAGAAGACGTCCGCCCACGTGCTGTAGCCGAAGAAGTTCAGCGCCTCGTCCGGCGGACCGAAGTACGCGACCGAACCGCCCGGGGCCATGACCAGCAGCTTGTCGCACAGCGACAGCTCGGCCACGGAGTGCGTGACGACGAGGACCGTGCGGCCGTCGTCGGCGAGGCCGCGCAGCAGCTGCATGACGTCGCGGTCCATGCCCGGGTCGAGGCCGGAGGTGGGCTCGTCGAGGAAGATCAGCGAGGGCTTGGTGAGGAGCTCCAGGGCCACGGACACGCGCTTGCGCTGACCACCGGAGAGCGAGGTGATCTTCTTGTCCTTGTGGATGTCGAGCTTGAGCTCGCGCAGGACCTCGTCGATGCGGGCGGCGCGCTCGGCCTCGGCGGTGTCGCCGGGGAAGCGGAGCTTGGCCGCGTACTTGAGGGCCGTGCTGACCTTCAGCTCCTTGTGCAGGATGTCGTCCTGCGGGACCAGGCCGATGCGCTGGCGGAGCTCTGCGAACTGCTTGTACAGGTTGCGGTTGTCGTAGAGGACGTCGCCCTGGTTGGCGGGCCGGTAGCCGGTCAGCGCCTTGAGGAGCGTCGACTTTCCGGAGCCGGAGGGTCCGATGACGCCGATGAGCGACTTCTCCGGGACGCCGAAGGTGACGTCCTTGAGGATCTGCTTGCCGCCGTCGACCGTGACCGTGAGGTGGCGGGCCGAGAAGGAGACGTCACCGGTGTCGACGAACTCCTCGAGCCGGTCGCCCACGATCCGGAACGTCGAGTGGCCGACGCCGACGATGTCGTTCGGGCCGAGCAGCGCGGTGCCGGACTTGGGCAGCGGCTGGCCGTTGACGTAGGTGCCGTTGTGGCTGCCGAGGTCGTGGATCTCGAAGCGGCCGCCCGTGGAGCGGAACTCCGCGTGGAGGCGCGAGACCTGGAGGTCCGATACGACCAGTTCGTTCTCCAGCGCACGGCCGATCCGCATGACGCGGCCGACGGCGATCTGGTGGAACGTGGTCGGGCTGCGGTCACCGCCGTAGGCGGGGGCCGCGCCCTGCTGCTGCGGGATATGCGGCTGCTGAGGCTGCTGGTGCGGCTGCTGCTGCCAGGCCTGCTGCTGCGGCTGGTGGGCCTGCGCCGGGGCCTGGTACGCCGGGGCGGCCTGCTGGGCCGGGGCCTGGTAGGCGGGCGCCGGGGCCTGGTAGGCCGCAGCGGCCTGCTGCGGCGCGGCGGCCGCGGCCGCTGCGCTCAGATTCAGCCGCGGCCCGTCGGTGGCGTTGCCCAGGTGCACCGGCGTACCGGGCACGAGCTCGGTCTGCTGGACCCTCGCGCCGTGCACGTAGGTGCCGTTGGTGCTGCCGTGGTCCTCAATGCCCCAACCCCGGCCGTTCCAGGCGATGGTGGCATGCCGCCACGACACCCGGGCGTCGTCGATGACCACGTCTCCCTGGGGGTCGCGCCCCAACGAGTACGACCTGGACGGATCGAGCGTCCAGGTCCTTCCATTCAATTCCAGTACGAGTTCCGGCACTCCAGCCCCACTTAAGTCCCCCGAGAATCCCCCTGACGCCAGGGAGTCCGACGTCAGGGAGTCTAGGGATGGCGAACATCCGGGGGAACTATTTCAGGCCTGGGGCCACATGTGGAATCGGGGCCTTCCCGAGGCGTCTACGTCTGCCCGTTGACGGGGGCGAAAGTCACCCGGAGAGTGAGATACGGGACTTCTCGCCCTGGCTGACCCCGTCCCGCTCGGCACGCACGCTCGACACGCACCGGGGGTACGCATGCGCCGCATTCGCTGGGGAGACGTGGTCCTGTCGGGTATCGCCGCCACCGGCTGGGCCCTCGTCGCCATGGCCGCGGTCGCCGCCCTGGGGCTCCACCTGCTGGGCGCCGACGCCGCGGGAGGCTCGCTCGGGGCGATGACCGCCGCCGTGGTGGTCCTGGCGATCGGCGGCGCGGTCGCCCCGTCGGGGGACGTGTCCGTCCTCGGGATCACCGGGCCGGGCGCCCCGTCCTCGCTGGACGTCATGCCGCTGGGAGTGGGGCTGGCCGGGGCGCTGGTCCTGGCCGGGATCTTCCTGCGCTCGATCCGGACCGGGGCGCCCCGCGGTGAACTCCCCGCCCGGGCGGCCGCGGTGGCGGTGCTGCTCGTCGGCGCGGCGGGCGGGCTCGCCCGGGCCGGGCACGAGGTGGTCACCCTGGACGGGCCGCGGCTGCCGAGGACCCCGTCGAAGGTGGTGGTCCCGGGGATCGGGGACATCGGCGGGCTGCTCCCGGACCGCGTCGGCGACCTGATCGACACCCGGGCCCGGGTGGGGTTCTCGGTGGAGACCGGGCCGACGCTGCTGGGCGCGGCGGTGTGGGCGCTGTCCGTACTGGCGGTGGCGCTGCTCGCTTCGCGGCGCGGACCGGCGGCGTTCGCGCGGCTGCGGCCGGCGGTGTCGGCGCTGGTGACGGCCCTGCTGGTGGCGGTGGCGGCCGGGCTGGCGGCCGCGGTGTGGGCGGCCGCCGGCGACGAGCATCCGGGGCGGGTGCTGGGCGCCGCGCTGCTGGGGGCGCCGAACGGGGCCTGGACGGGGGTGCTGCTGGGGCTCCTCGTACCGTTCGACGGCCGGGCCACGGGCACGCTGGGCCGGCTGCTGCCGGATCCGCTGGACGATCTGCTGGGGATGTCCGGGCGGGAGCCGGTGACGGTGTCCCGGCTCGCGGAGTACGACGGGCGGGTCTGGCTCCTGGTCGCGGGGGTGGGGCTGCTGCTGCTCTGCGCCGGTGTGCTGGCCGCCGTACGGACTCCCGGGCGCGGGATCGCGGCGTGCGCGGTGCGGCTGTCGGCCGCGACCGGGGTGGCGCTGGCCGTGCTGGTGCTGCTGACGGGGGTGTCGGTTGACGCCTCGCTGTCGGTGCTCGGTGTCGATGCGGTGGATGCCGGGCTGGAGCTGCGGGGCGAGACGCCGTACGCGCTGGCGCTCGGGGCGCTCTGGGGTGCGGTGGCGGGCGGGGCGGGGGCCCTGCTCGCCGGCCGGCGCCGTCCGCCGCGGCCGGTGCCGGTGCCGTTGCCGGCCGCCCGGCCCGGCGGGGCGGCCGGGGCGGCCTCCGAGGCGCCGACGGCCCCGTACCGGCCCCCGCCGGGGCGGCCGTACCCGTACGCCCCTCCCGAGCCCGAGACCGAGCCCTGCGCGGAGCCGGACGGCTCCTGGGACGTCACGATCACCCGGCTGCCCCGGAGGCCCGCCGGCCGGCCGGCGCCGCGCCACCGCCCGCCGTTCACCCCGCCGCCG
>NZ_LGDB01000009.1:0-776 GCF_001279655.1 Streptomyces sp. WM6372
GCCCCGCCCCGGAATGCCATAAGACTGCCGGGAAGCCCCCGAAGGATGGCCGGGAGGTTATCCGACCAGGAACGGCCGCATCAGGGATGCGGATCGGGACCTCCCTGTTCCTCCGCACCCAGTCCCCCAGGACCACCAAGCCCACCCGGCACGGGCGCGCGGGCAGGGCCAACCCACACCAGGCAGCGGTGAGATGACGATGGGGCCCCAGGACGCGTCAGATCGCTACGCGCTTCTCTCGGCATAGCGTCCGACGACCGCCTGGGGCTGGACATAAGCCGCCACGCATCGCAGGTCAGCGGCCTGCCGGCGTCTGCAGGCCGTTGGGGTCGCCAGATGACGTCCGTGGGCGGGTTTTCGGGCGTCTGCGGGCTGTCTGTGGACTGTTTGGACGCTCTTTGGGGCTCTTGAGGGCTCTCGCGGGCTCTTTGGGGCGAAAAGGGGGGCGAGGGGGAGCCTGGTGCCGGATTTCTCAACCTCCCACTCTGGGAAGGCTCTTTGCGGGTCTCGATTGGCGTCCAAAAGGGACAAACAGCCCGCTGTCGCAGGCCGAGAGCCCTCTGTGCCGGTCGTGGGCGGCCTATGTCCAGCCCCAGACGGTCGCCAGACGCCATGCCGAGAGAAGCGCGTAGCGATTTGACGCGTCCCCCGTGCCCCCGGTCGCTGGTCGGTCCTGGTGGGCTGGGTGCGGCTGAACGGGGACGGGAGATCAGCGTCCCTGAGGGAGCCGAATGTGGACCTGTCCCCCTGACCGTCCTTCGGGGGCTTCCCGACAG
>NZ_LGDB01000010.1:0-14992 GCF_001279655.1 Streptomyces sp. WM6372
GAGCGCAGCGACATCGCGAAGCGACGCGACCGCAGGGAGCGCCCTTGACGGCCCGGACCGCACCGGAAGGACAGTGGACTGTCGGGAAACCCCCGGACTTTCTCCGGCGCCGCCTCGGCGGATCC
The DNA here is from genome assembly GCF_001279655.1 of Streptomyces sp. WM6372. Classification (NCBI taxonomy): domain Bacteria; kingdom Bacillati; phylum Actinomycetota; class Actinomycetes; order Kitasatosporales; family Streptomycetaceae; genus Streptomyces; species Streptomyces sp. WM6372. Next base: position 126 of record NZ_LGDB01000010.1, read on the forward strand.
TGCCGGCCCCGCGCCGCGATTCGGCTCAGGCCTCCGTCGCTGCCGCTGTCAGGGTCAGCTGGATCGCGCCGTCCGGGGTCGTGGTCACCCGGATCGACGTGAGGTCGGCGACGTGGGCCGTCGGGGCGTGGGCCGCGGCTCGGGGGCCTATGCCGATCACGCGCATGCCCGCCGCCCGGCCCGCGGCGATTCCTGCCGCCGAGTCCTCGAAGACGATGCAGTCGGCGGGGTCCACGCCCAGTTCGGCGGCGCCCATGAGGAAGCCCTCGGGGTCCGGCTTGCTGGCCTTGACGGACTCGGCCGTGACGCGTACCTCGGGCATGCGCAGGGCGGCGGCGGTCATCCGGGCCGTGGCCAGCGCGGCGTCGGCCGAGGTGACCAGGGCGTGCGGCAGCCCGTCGATCGCCGCCATGAACTCCGCGGCTCCGCCGACCGGGACCACGCCGTCGGTGTCGGCGGTCTCCCGGGCGAGCATCTCGGTGTTCTCGGCGTAATTGAGCTCCATCGGGCGCTCCGGCAGGAGGATGGCCATCGTGGCGTAGCCCTGCCGGCCGTGGACGACCTTGAGCGCTTCCTCCGGATCCAGCCCGTGGGACACGGCCCAGTCCCGCCAGCAGCGCTCCACCACCGCGTCCGAGTTGACGAGGGTGCCGTCCATGTCCAAGAGCAGGGCCTTGGTGGTGAGGACGACGGGGGCGGTGGTCTTCGTGCTGGTGGTGCTGGCCGACATCGGCGGTGCTCCAGACGGGGCGGGAAAGAGAACAAGCGGTTCCGCCCACCGGTCAGGGGTTGCGGGCGGAACCACTTTGTTCCTACACGATACAAAACCGAGGGCGGTCTGCGCCACTCCGCCCCGGACGCCCCCGTGAGCGGTCAGCCCGTGCCCTCCAGAGCCCGACGGGTCTCCGGGCCGTAGACGCCCCAGTCCTCGTCGATGTTGTTGCGCCACTGGAACTCCGAGACCGCGTTCTCCGTACGGTCGTCGAACCTGCCGTTGATCTTTCCCCGGTACAGCCCGCGCCCCGCAAGGAGCCGCTGCATCTTCTCCACCTCCGGGCCCGAATCCCCGTACCTCAGCGTCGGTGCCTTCGGGGGTGGCGGAGGTGAGCTCTGCGCGCGGCTCGTGCTCGCCGACGGGGTCGGGGACGGGGGCGCCGAGCTGCGGGAGGTGGTGGGCGAGGCGGAGGGCGATGCCGACTTGGAGGCGCTCGGCGACGCCGAAGCGGAGGCCGAGGCGGAGCGGGAGGGGCTGTGCGTGGCCGTCGGCTGCGTGGGACCGGCCGGAGCCACGCTCGCGGCGGGCGCCGACGGCTTGGCGTCCAGCAGGACGGTGTCGCTGTCGCCGGAGTGCGGGAGCATCCCGAGTGCCAGGGCCACGGTGCCCACGGCGACCACTGTGCCGGCGCCGGCCAGGATCGTCGGGAGCCGCCGTCGGCCGGGGCCGGACCGTCTTACGGGGCCCCCGCTCCCACCCCTCCCCCCGCCTCGGGCGCCGGCGGCCGGGTCGGCCGTCCGGAGCAGGACCGTCTCGGCGGGCCAGCCCGCCTGCGGCGGGGAGTCGGGCCAGGCCACGGGCATGCCGTACGCCGGGGTGTCGTCCTCCGGCGGCGTCTCCACGCCCCGGGCGTACCCGCCCGCGGGGCCGGCCACCACGCCCCGAACCGGCTGCGCGGGCGGCGGGCCCTCGGACTGACGCGGCTCGGGGAGCGTCACGTACGGACGGACGCGCAGTGGCTCGAAACCGCCCCCCGGCGCGCACCCGCAGTCGACGCCCACGGCGTCGCATTCTGGACAGCGCTCAACGCTCACTGGAATCCCTCCCTGGCCATTGCCTGCGATTATGCAGACCCTCCGAGGCCCGCCCAACCTGCCCGAGAGGCCATATCCGGCCACACCGCTCAGGATGGACATGTTGATCCGGCCCGAGGAGGAGCGGATGGCCCAGGACGTGACCAAGGACGCCGCGGAACCCGTTCCCGATCCGCAGCGGTCCGGCCCCACCGCCGAGCACGCCTCCCGCGAGGTCCTCGTCTCCATCGGCGCCCTGCTGCTCGGCCTGCTGATCGCCGCCCTCGACCAGACCATCGTCTCCACGGCGCTGCCGACGATCGTCAGCGAGCTGGGCGGGATGGCGCACCTGTCCTGGGTCGTCACCGCGTACATGCTGGCCGCCACCGCCGCCACGCCGCTGTGGGGCAAGCTCGGCGACCAGTACGGACGCAAGAAGCTGTTCCAGGGCGCCATCGTGCTGTTCCTCATCGGATCGGCACTGTGCGGGATCGCCCAGGACATGCCGCAGCTCATCGGGTTCCGCGCCCTGCAGGGCCTGGGCGGCGGCGGGCTGATCGTGCTGTCGATGGCGATCGTCGGCGACATCGTCCCGCCGCGCGAGCGCGGCAAGTACCAGGGCCTCTTCGGCGCCGTCTTCGGCGCGACCAGTGTCCTCGGGCCGCTGCTGGGCGGTCTGTTCGTCGACAACCTGTCCTGGCGCTGGGTCTTCTACATCAACCTGCCCATCGGCCTCGTCGCGCTCGTCGTCATCGCCGCCGTCCTGCACATCCCCGTGCGGCGGTTGAAGCACACCATCGACTACCTCGGCACGTTCCTCATCGCCTGCGTCGCCACCTGCCTCGTGCTCGTCGCCTCCCTTGGCGGCACCTGGGGCTGGGGCTCGGACCGGATCATCGGCCTGGCCGTCCTGGGCGCCGTACTGCTCGCCGTCTTCCTCTTCGTCGAGCGGCGGGCCGTCGAACCCGTCCTGCCGCTGGGACTGTTCAGGATCCGCACCTTCACCCTCTGCTCGGTGATCAGCTTCGTCGTCGGGTTCGCGATGTTCGGCGCGATGGTCTACCTGCCGACCTTCCTCCAGGTGGTCCAGGGCGTCTCGCCCACCATGTCCGGCGTCCACATGCTGCCGATGGTGCTCGGCATGCTGATCTCCTCCACCGCCTCCGGCCAGATCGTCAGCCGCACCGGACGGTGGAAGGTCTTCCCGATCGCGGGCACCGGCGTGACAGCGGTCGGGCTGCTCCTGCTGCACCAGTTGCAGCGCACCAGCGGCGCCTGGGAGATGAGCATCTACTTCTTCGTCTTCGGCACCGGACTGGGTCTGGTCATGCAGGTGCTGGTACTGGTCGTGCAGAACGCCGTCAGTTACGCCGACCTCGGCGTCGCCACCTCCGGAGCCACCTTCTTCCGCTCCATCGGCGCCTCCTTCGGCGTCGCGATCTTCGGCACGGTCTTCACCAACCGGCTCGACGGCAAGCTCGCCACCGCCTTCACCGGGCTTCCGGTGCCGCCCGGTACGGCCGCGCTGGTCGAGGCCGATCCACGGGCCATCGGACGGCTGCCCGCCGAGCTGCGGCCGCGCGTGCTCGACGCGTACGCCTCCTCCATCACCGACGTGTTCCTCTACGCCGTGCCCATCGTCCTCGTCGCCTTCGTCATCTCCTGGTTCCTCAAGGAGGACGTGCTCCGCGGCTCGGTCACCGCGCCCGACGTCACCGAGACCCTCGCCTCCAACCCCGTCCAGCGCTCCTCCCACGACGAGGTCGCCCGCGCGCTGACCGTCCTCGGCACCCGCGAGGGCCGCCGCCACGTCTACGAGAAGATCACCGAGAAGGCCGGCCTCGACCTGCTGCCCGCGGCGAGCTGGCTGCTGCTGCGGATCAAGAAGTACGACTCCGCCGAGCCCGGGATGCTCGCCGAACGGACCACCGTGCCGTTGAAGGTGATCACGGACGCCGCCCGCCAGCTCGAAGAGCGCGGACTGGCCGTACGGGACGGACTGCCGCTGGTCATGACCGAGCGCGGCCGGGAGTCCGCCGAGAAGCTGGCCGACGCCCGCGAGGACTCGCTCGCCGAACTGCTCGGCGACTGGTGGGGCCCGGACCGGCCGACCGATCTGGTCAAGCTGGTCAAGGAGATCAACGCGGAGCTCTGCGGATCCGACGCCGAGGAGCCCTATGACGCCGCGGCCCGACGCGATCACGCCGCGCCCTGAGAAATACGGGGGCCCGCGCCACGTATCTCTGCATTCTTGGCTGTGCCGAGAACGTTCGAGCTGGGGGGCGCAGGATGTGGTCAGTGGTGTCGTCGGGCGAGGTGCCCGCGGGGGAGCGGTTCGACTGGTACGCCGACGTCATCTCGCGTGAGGTGATGCCCGCCGCGCTGAGCAGCGAGCGGCCCACCGAGTTCCAAGGCGAGGCCGCCGTCATGGACTTGGGAGAACTCCGTGTGGCGAGGTTCGACCTCTCGCCGCTGCGCTCGCGGCGCACGGCCGCGATGATCCGGCGCAGCGACCCGGAGCAGTACCAGCTTGCACTGCTGCGGAAGGGTGCCACGTCGATGTCGCAGCACCGGAACGAGTGCACCATCGGCCCCGGGGACCTCATGCTCTGGGACACCTCGCGGCCCTCCGACAACGCGATGCTCGCCGGGGACGGCCAGGTGCGGGCGACGGTCCTGATGCTTCCGCGGGGGCTGATGCCCCTGCGCACCCAGCGTCTTGACCGGTTGCTCGCCCGCCGTATGCGGGGCGACAGCGGCGTGGCGGCGATCCTGGCGTCGTTCATGACGGCCCTTGAGGACCACGGTGCCGAAGCCGAGCCGGAGAGCCTGCGCCGGCTGGGCACGGTTGCCGTCGACCTCGCGGCGGCCTGCCTGGCCCAGCACCTGGACTCCGAGGACCGTCTTCCCTCCGAGGTCCGGTCGCAGGCCCTCTTGCAGCGGATCCATGCGTTCATCGAGCACAACCTCGGCGACCCGGAGCTGAACCCCGCCGCCATCGCCGCCCACCACCACATCTCGGTGCGCAGTCTCCACCAGCTCTTCCACGACGGGCACGAGAGCGTCCAGTCCCGGATCCGCCGGCGCCGACTGGAGCAGTGCCGCGCCGACCTCGGATGCCCCGCTCTCGTGGCTCGTCCCGTGCAGGCCATCGCCGCCCGGTGGGGTTTCAGCGGCCCGGTGGTCTTCAGCCGCTCCTTCCGCGAGGCGTACGGGCTCAGCCCCACCGAGTTCCGCGCGCTGAGCATCAAGGAGTTCTGCGCCGACCGTGCAGTGTGTCGATCAGCTCCTGCCTAAATTCGAATCCGTTCGATCAGTGCCCCCCTTACGTGAGGAACTGCATTGAGGATTCGTCCCGTCCTGGCCGTAGCGAGCGTGTTCCTGGCGGCGACCGTCGCCGGAGCACCCGCCGCGATGGCATCGGGCAACGCCGGTCAGTACTGGTCCGTCACCGAGCTGACCTTCGGGAAGTTCAACACCATGATCGGGCCCCAGAACGACGGCTCGGGCTACTGGTGGATGGAGGAGTCGTACGGCAAGGCCGGCGGCGGCACCATCACGGCGCAGTACGGCTTCAACTACCACGGCTACAGCTACAACAAGGGCTGGTTCACCCAGAGTGCCGGTGACAGCTCGTACGAGTCCTTCAACGGTCTCGGCTTCAACGACTGCTCGAACGTCGTCGGCTGGCTCAAGGTCCAGAACCAGGGCACCTTCTACAACGCCCCCGTGACCATCTGCTAGATCGCGCAGCCCCGTTCCGCACCGAATCAAGGAGACACATCATGCGCAAGCGCGCGTCTGTCATGGCCATGGCGGGATCTCTGGTGGCGCTGGGCCTCGCCCTCGCCCCCGCCGCGTCCGCCGGGAACGTGGACTACGGCATCTCGATGACCAAGCTCAGCAATGGCGAGCTGTGGACGTCGATCCGCCCCGACAACGTGCACGAGGGGTCGTGGTGGACGATGTCCGAGACGTACAAGAAGACCGGTGGCGGGACCATCACCGCCAAGCTGGGCTTCAACTACCACGGCTACAGCTACGACAAGGGCTGGTTCAGCCAGTCGGCGGGGACCGAGCACAGCGAGGGCTTCACCTGGCTGGGCTTCGACGACTGCAACGACATCGTCGGCTGGATGGCCGTTCAGGGCCAGGGGACCTTCTACAACGCCCCCGTCAGCATCTGCGACGGCTCCCGGTGATCGTCGGTCATTGACCGCACTTCCGCGGCCGGCTCCACACGAGTGGAGCCGGCCCGCTCCACCCCGCCCCCCTCCTCCCGAGGATTGCACTTCCGTGATCGAAGCAGCCCTTAGCGGCCACCTGTCACTCCTGCTCCTGTTCGCTGCCCTGGCACTGCTCGCGGGAGGTCCCGCGTGGTGGCTCGGGCGCAGGTACGCCGTGTCCCCGTCGGTGGCCGTCGCCGCCGCGACGGCCGGCGCACTGGTCCTGGCGGCGACCCTCTACCGGCTGCACCCCCAGGCACCCGCCTCCCGCGTGTGCACGGTGCAGCGTGACGTACTGGGCAGTCTCATCGCGCCGCAGGGCCTCCTCAACATCGCCCTTTTCCTTCCCCTGGCCTTCTTCACGACGCTGCTGACGCGGCGCCCGCTGCCCGTGTTCGCCGCTTCCGCGGTGCTGTCCGGAGCCATCGAGGTCACGCAGGCCTTGACTCCGGGCATGGGGCGCGCCTGTGACACGGGCGACTTCGCCGCCAACGCGCTCGGCGCGCTCGCGGGATGCGCCGCCGGGTACGCGTGGCGCCGGATGGCCTCCCGGCCCGCGGCAGCCGAGGCCCGGCCCCTTCGCCGGCGCGCGGACATCCGGCTGACCTCGTTCATCGGTGCCGCCGGGGCCGGTGTGCTCGCGGCCGTGGCGCTGCCCACCCTGCTGATCACGGTGTCCGACGTGAGCGACGGGCACCGGGCGGATCCCGCGCAGACGAACGCGGCCGCGGCCGCTGCCCGGGAGTTCTTCGGAGGCTCCGTCACGACCGACAACGTTCAGTACACGCCCGGATCCCACGGGCAACCCGGGCGGCTGGAGGTCGCGACCCGATCGGGGAGCCTCGTCGTCGACTGGCCGTCCCGCGAGGTGCGGTCCGGGAGACTCGCGGCCGTCGAGCCCGACCGGCCGGACGCCCCGCCGATCGCCGACGCGGTGGTCCGCGAGGCGGCCTCCGCATTCGCCAAGACGCACTTCCCCTGGGCCCCGCCGGCCGACACGACCCAGGTCACGGCGGCCGGCGGGCCGGACAGCCAGGCCAAGCTGGTGTCCTGGCGCTCGCGCGTCGACGGCGTCCTCATGCCCATGCGCCTCGATGTGATCGTGGGGGGCGACCAGAAGATCCTGGCGTTCTCCGCAACCAACATCGCGGCACCGCAGCTGCCGAAGCCCGTCATCACCAAGGAAGAGGCGCAGAACAAGGCCGAGGCGGCCCACCCCGGAGCCGAGGTGACCAGCAGCGAACTGATCGCCAAGCAGGACGCGCAGGGGGCCTGGCGCGTGTGCTGGATCACCTCGCTCAAGAGCGCGGAGCCGGCCGGCGGGCCGTCGGCTCCGGCACCCGGGGCGACTGCCCGGCCGAAGGCGGGCATGCGGGTCGTCACCCTCGATGCCGTGACCGGCTTGCCCTTCAAGGGTCAGGACCTCGCACCCGCCTCCGGCTGAGGCCGCCGGTCGGCCCCGGACATTCGGCGGCCGGGTCAGGCCGGTCCGGGCCGGTCCGGGCCGGGTCGGGCCGGGTCGGCGCAGCCCTCGGGGCAGCTCAGGCCAGGGGCTTTTCGAACCAGTGTTCCGCGTACTGGCCCGCGTTGTACGCCGGTATCTCCGCGTAGCCCTGGCGCGCGTACAGGGCTCGGGCCTCCACCAGGTCGGAGCGGGTGTCGAGGCGGATCCGCTCGGCGCCCAGTGCGCGGGCCGCCGCCTCAAGGGCCGTGAGCAGTGCCGCCCCGCCGCCGGTGCCGCGGGCGCGCGGGTCCACGTACACCCTCGTGAGCTCGGCGGTGACGGGTTCGAGGAGCCGTACGCCGCCGCAGGCCCGGGGCGTGCCGTCCAGCCGGCCGACCACGAAATGGCCCGTCGGCGGGACGAGGCCGTCGGCCGGGTCGTCCCGTAGGCCCTCGTCGATCTCGGCCTCGGTGACGGACCGTTTCCAGTACCGGCCCGCCACCTCCGCGTAGTACGCGCGGCGCAGCGCGGTGGCGTCCGGCGTGGCGAAGTGTTCGGCGGTGACCGTCCAGTTGCCGGCCGTGGCGGTGGCGGATCCGGTGCTCGTGCTGTTGATGTCCATGGCGCCATTGTGGAGTCCGTGCGCATCCCGTCGCGTGGAATATCCACAGGCGCGGGCCGATGATAGGAAAAGACGCATATCCCCCAGACGGAGGGCGGGAAACGCCATGTCCGAGCACCCTGACGCTGCCCTGATCCGCCGCGGTTACGAGGCCTTCGGCAAGGGCGACTTGGAGACGCTGGGCACGCTGATGACGGCCGACGTCATCCACCACGTGCCCGGCAGCAACCCCCTCTCGGGGCACCACAAGGGCCGCGAGGCCGTCCTCGACCTCTACCGGCGGTTCGGCACGGAGACGAACGGCACCCTCCAGGTCGATCTGCACACGGTGCTGGTCGACGGGCGCGGCCACGTCATGGCCTTCCACACGGCGCGCGGTGACCGCGGCGACCACGGGATCGAGATCCAGGAAGGCCTCTTCTTCACGATCGTCGGCGGGAAGATCAGCGACATCGACCAGTGCACGCAGGACATCGACGAGGAGGACCGTTTCTGGGGCTGATCAGGCAGTCCGGATCCGCCGGCCTTCCCGGCCGCCCCTGCCTCCCCGCCCTCCTCGTCCCGCCCTGCCCTGCCCTGCCTTGCCCCGCGCCGCCCCGCCCCGCTCAGCCCTGCGGCTTCGGCGCCGCCTGCTGCACGACCTCGAACGACCACACCGCCGACGCCGAGGACGCCGGCTTCGGGCGCTCGCCCGAGCCCCCGCCCTGGTGCGCCGCCTTCATGGGCCCCTCCATCCACGCCTGGAAGTCCTCCTCCGACCGCCACCGCGTGTACACCAGGTACTGGTCGGTGCCCTCAACGGGACGCAGCAGCTCAAACCACTCGAACCCGTCCGAACCCTCCACGGAACCCGCCCGCGAGGCGAACCGCTGCTCCAGGACTTCCCGCTGCTCGGCGGGCACGGTCAGTGCGTTGATCTTCACGATGCTCATGCTCGCCATCCTAGGGATCCCGTGGGGGATATCGTCGTCCCAGGTAATGAAGTGGTGCACGAAACGCGGCAGCCAGGCGAAGTCAAGGTTGCGGTCAACAGGGCGGGAGGCCGGCGAGGCGTGGCTAACGCGGCAGAGCACAGTGGTGCGAACGGACATGCCGGGGTCATAGGCGGTGGCGGCAGGCTGGGGGCGGCACGGTTCCTCCTGTGGGCGCTGGCCGGTGTCCTCGCCGTCAGACAGGCCGCCGCGGTGTTGCGCGTGCCACCGGGCGAGTGGCTCGGTGAGTTCCGGCTCCCCAGCGGCTTCCCCGGGTCCCTGTACGACGGCGGCCAGTTCACCGGGACCCCCTTCGCCGGGCTGGTCCTGAAGCCGTTCCTCCGTCTCGCGGCGCCCTCTCTGGAGGTGGCCTGGACCTGCGTGACGCTGTTGCTCGTCGCCGCCGTCGGGCTGGTCGCCGCGCGCGGCCTGCCCGACCCCGTGCCACGGCGCACCGCGCTGCTCGCCGCGCCCGTACTGGTCGGCCTGATGATGGTGTCGCTGCCGGTCCGCGAGGCCGCCTCGCCGGGCCAGACCGCCGTCCTGCCCGTGCTGCTGGTGCTGCTGGCCGTGTTCCGGGTGCCCGGCGAGCGCCCGGCCGGTTTCCTCGTCGGCCTCGCCGCCGCGCTCCAGCCGGCCCTGCTGCTCTTCGCGCCGCTGCTGTGGCTCACCGGCCGCCGCCCCACCGCCAAGGCCGCCGGCGTGACCTTCGCCGCGGCCACCGCCCTGTCCTGGGCGGCCCTGCCGCGCGACTCCTGGACGTACTGGGTCCACCACCTCGCCGGCACCGGCCTCGGCGGCGCCCCCGACGGCCTCGCCAACCAGTCCGTGCACGGCGCACTGCTGCGCCTCGGCCTGAGCGGCCCCGTCGAGATCCTGCTGTACGTGGCCCTCGCGGCCGGGATCGGCTGGGTCGGCCTGCGCCGCGCCGCCCGTTACGCCCTCGACGGCCAGCTGCTGCTCGCCGTCGCCGTCACCGGCTGCGTGGCCGTCGCCGTGGCGCCGACCGGCTGGCGCCACCAGCTGCTGTGGGTGCTGCTCGCGGTGGCCGGCAAGGTCGGCGAGCGGGCGGCGGACCGGCCCGTGTGGCCGGTGGCCGTGGTGCTCGCCATGACCCTGCCCGCCGACGTGCTGCTGCCCAACCTGGCCGCGCTGGCCCCCGTACGGGACAACGTGCTGCTGCTCGCCGCGCTGGCGGCCGCCTGCGCGGTGCCGTTCCTGCCGCGCTCCTCGCCGTACTGGCGCGAGCCCGTCCCGACGGCGTACGGCCGCCCGGCCGCCGCCCGGTGGTCGCGGGTGCCGCTGCTGCCGTTCTGGCGGCGCGTGCTCTCGCGCCCCAACCTGTTGCTGGAGCTGCTCCTGATACGGGTGGGGTACTCCCTCTACTCGCACATCCGGGCCGCCGCGCCCAGCAGCCGCAGCCTCGCCGAGGGGCACGGGAGCCAGATCCACGCCGTCGAGCAGGCGCTGGGCATCGACATCGAGCGCGCCGTCAACCACGCCGTGGTGCACACGCCCTGGCTCGAGAAGTTCTTCAACTTCTACTACACGTCGTTCCACTTCGTGGTGCCGCTGACGATCCTGGCGGTCCTGTACTGGCGCAGGCCGGGTGACTACCGCTGGGCCCGCGCCTCCCTGGGCCTGGCCACCGTCCTCGCCCTCATCGGCTTCTGGCTGTACCCGCTGGCGCCGCCGCGGCTCATGCCCGGCCTCGGCTTCATCGACACCGTGCACGGACCGCAGGACCTGGCCCATCCGCAGTACGGGGCGATGACCGCGATCTCCAACCAGTACGCGGCGATGCCCTCACTGCACTTCGGCTGGTCGCTGTGGTGCGGGATCGTCATCATCACGCTCGCGCCGAAGGGCTGGCAGAAGCTCCTCGGGGCGCTGCACCCGCTGATCACGGTGTGCGCGATCGTCGCCACAGCCAACCACTGGGTGCTCGACGCGGTCGGCGGCGCGGTCGTCGTGACCGCCGGGTTCGGGCTGGTCTACGTCCTGTCGGGGCCGCGCGGCGCCGTCCTGCCGGCCGGGCTGAGCGTGCCGCGCCCGCGCGAGCCGGAGCGGGTGCGCGCCGCGTCGCGTACGCGAGCGTAGGAGCGGGCGCACGGGCGCACGGGCGCACGGGCGCACGGACGACGAAGGGGTGCCGGGAGGGTCTCGTACCCGTCCCGGCACCCCTTCGGTGGATCGCCGCGTCCTGTCAGGATCCGCCGGGTGCGGCCGCCGCGCCACTCGGGCGCGATCAGCGCGTGCCGGCGGTACGGATCAGGGCGTGCGGGTCGTACGGATCAGGGCGTCCCCGTCGTACAGGTCAGGGCGTGCCCGTCGTACGGGTCAGCCCGTGCCCGTCGTACGGATCAGCCCGTGCCCGTCGTACGGATCAGGCGCCCGGGCCAGGGGCCTCGGCCAGTCCCGCCACGACGAGGGCGACAGCCGCCTCCGCGGTGTCGGCCTCGCCGATCACGCGCTTCTGGGTCGGGCTCAGGACACGGAACCGGCCGCCCGGCAGCGGCTCGACCGCCGGCGCCGCCACCTCGAAGGGGTGGCTGGTGCGGGCGCTGAACCACAGGGTGAAGTGGCTGGTGAACGGGTAGAGCCGGCGCAGGGACGGTTCTGCTGAAGCGGCGTCGATCAGCGCGAGCACGCCCCGGCTCAGGACCGGGGAACCGCCCCGTTCGTGCATCAGCCGCCATGTCGTCGGCAGGCGCTGCCAGCGCGCTTCCACGCAGTCGGCAGGCCCGCTTGCCTGAAGGTTCATCCGCGCAGTCTGACGGCAGGCCGCTCCCGGGACAATGCCCCGGACGTGAACGGGCACCAATGGAATGCGGCGGAGCCCGGCGAACCACGGACGGCAGGGGCCGGGGCGTGGGAGGAGCGGCCCCTGCCGTCGCGGACCACGGGCCTGCCGTCAACCGTGGCTGACCCGGAGCTCCTTGATGCCGTTGAGCCAGGCCGCCCGCAGCCGCCGCGGCTCCTGCCCGGCCAGCCGCAGGTCGGGCAGTGAGTCGGCCAGTGCGTTGAAGATCAGGTCGATCTCCATGATGGCCAGGGACTTGCCGAGGCAGAAGTGCGGGCCGCCGCCGCCGAACCCCAGGTGCGGGTTCGGGTCGCGGGTGATGTCGAAGCGGTCGGGGTCGGTGAACACCTCGGGGTCGTGGTTGGCGGAGGAGTAGAACAGCCCCACCCGGTCGCCCGCCTTGATCTTCTGCCCGCCCAGCTCGGTGTCCCGGGTGGCGGTGCGCTGGAAGGACACCACCGGGGTGGCCCAGCGGACGATCTCCTCGGCGGCCGTCGCCGGCCGGGTCGCCTTGTACAGCTCCCACTGCTCGGGGTGGGTCAGGAAGGCGTGCATGCCGTGGCTGATGGCGTTGCGCGTGGTCTCGTTGCCCGCGACCGCGAGCAGCAGCACGAAGAAGCCGAACTCGTCGGAGCCCAGGTTGCCCTGGCCCTCGGCGGCCACCAGCTGCGTGACGATGTCCTTGGCCGGGCACTCCTTGCGGGCGGCGGACAGGTTCATGGCGTAGCCGATGAGCTCCATCGCCGCGTTGGACCCGACTTCCTCCGTGATCGCGTACTCGGGGTCGTCGTACGCGATCATCTTGTTCGACCAGTCGAAGATGCGCAGCCGGTCCTCCTGCGGTACGCCGATCAGTTCGGCGATGGCCTGGAGCGGGAGCTCGCACGCGACCTGCGTGACGAAGTCGAAGCTGCCGTCGGCCGAGGCGGCCAGCGCCTCCGCGACGATCTTCCGGGCCCGGTCGCGCAGGGCCTCCTCCAGGCCGCGGATGGCCCGCGGGGTGAAACCGCGCTGGACGATCTGGCGTACGCGGGTGTGTTCCGGCGGGTCCATGTTCAGCATGATCAGGCGCTGGGCATCTATCTGCTCGCGCTGGATGTGCTCGTTGAAGCGGATGATCGCCGTATTGGTGGTCGAGGAGAACAGCTCGGGGTGCGTGGATACGTACTTGACGTCCGCGTGCCGGGTCACGGCCCAGTAGCCCTCGTCGTCGAAGCCGGTGATGCCGCGCTGCTGGGGGCACCACCACACGGGTGCGGTCTGCCGCAGCTGTGCGAACTCGGGGAAGGGGACCCGGTCCTGGAGGAGGTCGGGGTCGGTGGCGTCGAAGCCTTCGGGCAGCGCGGGACACGACATCGGGCGACTCCAAAGTCTGACGGCCCATCAGAAGTTGGCTTGAAGGTAGTAACGAGTTCTAGAAGTGACAAGGGTCCTCGCGCCAACTGTTGCGTGTGGAATCCGTGGAAGGCGCGTGCAAGACCCTTGCGTGCCGGGGTTACAGGTCATAAGACTGCGGGGAGAACTAGAACGCGTACTAGTTCGGGCGGGGCGCCGGGACGGCCCGCCGCGCCGGCACAGTGCAGGAGAGGACGAGCTCATGGCCGCGGAACCCGTCATCGTCGAAGCCGTACGCACCCCCATCGGCAAGCGCGGGGGCGCGCTCGCCAACCTCCATCCCGCCTACCTGCTCGGTGAGACGTACCGCGAACTCCTCGCCCGGACCGGAATCCAGCCCGACTGCGTCGAGCAGATCGTCGGCGGCACCGTCACCCACGCCGGCGAGCAGTCCATGAACCCGGCGCGCAACGCCTGGCTCGCCATGGGCCTGCCGTACGAGACCGCCGCGACGACCGTGGACTGCCAGTGCGGCAGCTCCCAGCAGGCCAACCACATGGTCGCCAACATGATCTCCGGCGGGGTCATGGACATCGGCATCGCCTGCGGCGTCGAGGCGATGAGCCGGGTGCCGCTGGGCTCGGGCTCCAAGCACGGGCCGGGCAAGCCCTTCCCGGACGAGTGGAACGTCGACCTCCCCAACCAGTTCGAGGCCGCCGAGCGGATCGCCCGCCACCGGGGCCTGACCCGCGAGGACGTCGACCGGCTCGGGCTGCTCTCCCAGGAGCGGGCCGCCGCGGCGTGGGCCGAGGAGCGGTTCAAGCGGGAGACCTTCGCCGTCCAGGTCCCGACGACGGAGGAGGAGCAGGGCGCCGGGCAGGGCATGTGGCGGCTGGTCGACCGCGACGAGGGCCTGCGCGACACCAGCATGGAGGCGCTGGCCCGGCTCAAGCCGGTCATGCCGACCGCCGTGCACACCGCCGGGAACTCCTCGCAGATATCGGACGGGGCCGCCGCCGTGATGTGGGCCTCGCGCAAGATGGCCCGCGCGCTCAAGCTCAGGCCGCGCGCCCGGATCGTCGCCCAGACGCTCGTCGGCGCCGACCCGCACTACCACCTGGACGGGCCGATCGACGCGACGCGGGCCGTGCTCGGCAAGGCCGGGATGTCCCTCAAGGACATCGACCTGGTCGAGATCAACGAGGCGTTCGCCTCCGTCGTCCTCAGCTGGGCCCAGGTCTTCGAACAGGACCTGGAGAAGGTCAACGTCAACGGCGGGGGCATCGCGCTCGGCCACCCCGTCGGCGCGACCGGCGCCCGGCTGATCACCACCGCGCTGCACGAGCTGGAGCGCCGCGACAAGGAATTCGCGCTGATCACCATGTGCGCGGGCGGCGCCCTGGCGACCGGGACGATCATCCAGCGGCTGTAGGCGGCGCCGGGCGCCCCCTCTGGCGGCGCCTGCCGCACGGACCCTGTGGGATGGGAAACAGAAGGCCCCGGTGGCCGGACCTGGGGAGGTCCGGCCGCCGGGGCCTTCGCACTGCTCGCGCCGTCTGCTCGCGCCGTCAGGCGGTCACTGGTGGCTTAGTACCAGTGGTGGGTCTGCCAGAAGTTCCAGGCGCCGACGGGGCTGCCGTAGCGGGAGTTCATGTAGTCCAGGCCCCACTTGATCTGG
>NZ_LGDB01000011.1:0-14850 GCF_001279655.1 Streptomyces sp. WM6372
CCCCACTGCCGTTCCACCCCGCACCGCACCCCCCAAATCCACGACAGCCCCCTCCGTCTTCGGCACACTGCCCGCATGGGCCTTCTCTGCGCCGCCTGCGCTTCCCTCGCCGTCTGGATCTGGCTCACCTTCGCCCAGGGCATGTTCTGGCGGACCGACGTGCGGCTCCCGCCGCGCAGCGCCCCCGACCGGTGGCCGTCCGTCGCCATCGTCGTCCCGGCCCGGGACGAGGCCGGGGTGCTGCCGTGCAGCCTGCCCTCGCTGATCGCCCAGGACTATCCCGGCGAAGCCGAGGTCATCCTGGTCGACGACGGCAGTACCGACGGCACCGGCGAGCTCGCCCTGCGGCTGGCCCGGGAGCACCCCGGACTGCCCCTCACCCTCACCTCCCCCGGCGAGCCGGAACCCGGCTGGACCGGGAAGCTGTGGGCTCTGCGCCACGGCATCGCGCTCGCCCGGACCGCCCACGCCACCGAGCCCGAGTACCTCCTCCTCACCGACGCCGACATCGCGCACGAGCCCGACAGCCTCCGCGAGCTGGTCGCGGCCGCGACCACCGCCGAGCTGGACCTCGTCTCGCAGATGGCCCGCCTGCGTGCCGTCAGCCCCTGGGAGCGGCTCGTCGTACCGGCCTTCGTGTACTTCTTCGCGCAGCTCTACCCCTTCCGCCGGATCAACCGCCCGACGGGCCGGACCGCCGCCGCGGCCGGCGGCTGCGTCCTGCTGCGCACCGAGGCCGCCGTCCGGGCCGGCGTGCCGGATGCGATCCGGCACGCCGTCATCGACGACGTCTCCCTCGCCCGCGCCGTCCGGCGCTCGGGCGGCCGGATCTGGCTGGGGCTCGCGGAGCGGGTGGACAGCGTGCGCCCGTACCCCGCGCTCGGGGACCTGTGGCGGATGGTCTCGCGCAGCGCGTACGCGCAACTGCGCCACCAGCCGCTGCTGCTGGCCGGGACGGTGGCCGGGCTCGTGCTCGTGTACCTGGTCCCCCCGGCCGCCCTCCTCGTGGGACTGGCGACCGGGCGGGCCGCCACCGCGTGGGCGGGCGGGCTCGCCTGGCTGCTGATGGCGGGCACCTATCTGCCGATGCTGCGCTATTACCGGCAGCCCTCGGCACTCGCGCCGCTCCTTCCGCTCACGGCCCTCCTGTACCTCCTGATGACCGTCGACTCAGCCGTTCAGCACTACCGGGGCCGCGGCGCGGCGTGGAAGGGCCGAACCTATGCCCGCCCGAGTGACGCCTGAAACGAAAAACCACCCCCCGGCCGCCCCCGTCACCGATGTCATCCCAGGTCACCGCATTGTGACGCTCCGTCAGCGGCAAGTCGGTGCAACAGCCAACCGGTGAGTACGAGTAGGAGCAACCCGGGGCGGAAGTGGCGAAAACGTGCACGTGAACAGGAAGTGAAGGGTGTGGCCCTGACCTGCGAATATGCAGGTCAGCGCGGTGTTCGTCACACCTCGCTATGGACCCGGTGAAGTCGTGGGCTTAACTTAGGTCCCATGACCTCCCCCCGCTCCACTTATGGCGGCGGTTACTACTCCGCGCCCTCCTTCCCGGACACCCCCATCTACGACTCCCTCGTCGCCGAACGCGGCACCCCGCAGATCGCCCCGATCCGCGTTCCCGCCGCGTACGACTCCCCGAGCTCCGGCTATTCGAGCGGCGGGTACCTCCCCGCCCTCGCCTCGTCGCTGCCCGCCCTGCCGGCCGCGCTGCCCCCGGCCATGCCGCAGCAGCAGCAAGCCCCGGCGTACGGGTACCCGTACCAGCAGCAGTCGGCACCCGCACCGATGCCCCTGCAGCAGGCGCCCGCTCCGTACATCCCGCAGCAGCAGCCGGGCCTGGCCCGCGCGGGCTACATGCAGCAGGCGCAGCCGCAGCAGCCCCGGCCGGTGGCCACGGGCACCGGGTACGAGGCGATGCGTCCGGCCGCACCGCGCCCGATGCAGGTTCCGGCTCCGGTTCCGGCCGCCGCCTACGAGGACCCGTACGGCCGCCCGTACCAGGGGCGCGGCTACTGACGGATCCGGTACCGGCAGGATCCGGTACTGACGGATCCGGGGACACTCACTAGGGTGGGCGCGGGGGCTCCTGGCAGGATGCTCCCATGTCGAACATGTACGTCCAGGCGCTCCACATCCATCCCGTCAAGTCGGTAGCGGGGACAGCTCCCGACGAGATGGCCGTGGAGCCCTGGGGGCTGTCCGGGGACCGGCGGTGGGCGCTGGTCGACACCGAGGGCACGGTCATCACCCAACGCCAGCAGCCCCGGCTGGCGTTGGCCGCGGCGCGTCCGCTGGAGGGCGGCGCGGTCGCCCTGTCGGCGCCGGGCATGGCCGAGCTGGCCGTGGAGGTGCCGGAACCGGGTCCGCTGGAGCCCGTCACCCTTTTCGGCAAGAAGATCGAGACCGTGGTCGCGGCGAGCGCCGCGGCCGACTGGTTCAGCGCCTACCTCGGGGTCCCGGCGCGGCTGGTGCACATGGACGACCCTGCCGTACGGCGGCCCGTCGACCCGCAGTACGCGCTGCCGGGCGAGACGGTGAGCCTCGCCGACGGCTATCCGGTGCTGCTCACGACCCTCGCGTCGCTGGACGCGCTCAACTCGCTGATCGCGCAGGGGGACCATCCCGAGGAGGGTCCGCTGCCGATGAACCGTTTCCGCCCCAATGTGGTGGTCGCCGGCGCCGAGGCGTGGGCGGAGGACGGCTGGCGGCTCATGGCGATCGGCGACGCCGTCTTCCGCGGGGCCCGGGAGTGCGGGCGGTGCATCGTCACGACCACCGACCAGGCGACGGCGGAGCGGGGCAAGGAACCCCTCAAGACCCTGGCCCGGCACCGGAGGATCGGCAAGTCGCTGGCCTTCGGACGGCAGCTGGTGCCGGTGCGGACGGGGACGGTGCGGGTGGGCGACGAGGTCCGCGTCCTGGAGTGAGCGGGGCCGCGGCGCATCCTCGGAATGACACCTTCGAGGGGCTGTGGGGGAACGCTGGAACCAAGCACCGTGAGCGGACCGTTGGTGCATTCGACGGCTGTGACGGGAAGGTGCGCGAGCAAGCCCGGCCGTGGCCGTGACCACGGCTGAGGCCACGGCCACGGCTGAGGCCCCGCTTCCAGGACTTCATGCACCGGATCGGGTGACACGGCCGCCGCTCGTCCCGGAATGCGCGTTATCCGGGGGTGCGGGAGGCTTGGACCGCAGGCAGACGGAGGCAGAGGGGGTGCCGGACCGTGTGGACAGGAACGGGTGTGTGGCGTTGGCGGCGCAATCCACTGCGCCGGCCGACTGATCTCTTCGAGGCGTGGGTGGCGTTCGCCGCGCTGGTGTGCGTCCTGCTGGTGGCTCCGGCCGTCGGCACGGTCGCGGGCCTGGAGGTGGACGGCACGCTCCAGCGGGCCGTGCGCGAACAGCGGCAGGAGCGGTACCTCGTCCCGGCGGTGGTGGTGCGGCCCGCCGCGGAGCCGCCCGCGGGGACGGAGGCCGATCCCTCGGCGCAGCGGCAGACCCCGCAGCGCACGCAGATCGTGGCGTCCTGGACGGCGCCCGACGGCAGCAGCCACCAGGGCACGGTGCCGGCCGCGGAGGAACCGCCGCAGGCGGGCGACCGGTTCCGGATATGGACCGATACGCAGGGCCGCCTGGTGGGGCGCCCCCTCGACGCGTCCTCGGCGAGCGTGCACGCCGCCGTGGTGGGCCTGGCCGCCGCTCTCGGCGCGGCCGCCCTGGTGGAGACGGTCCGCCGACTCGTCGTACGAAGGCTCATGCATCGTCGGTACATACGGCTGGACCGTGCGTGGGCGGCGGCCGGACCGGACTGGGGCCGGGCGGGCGCGGGCAGCTGACCTGGCATCTCACCGGCTCCGCGCGCGCTACGGTGGAGCGGCCAGAGTCGGCCGCCGCCAAGGCGGTGGGCGGCGGCGGTGATTTCAGTCGCTTCGATGGCACGAGCACGAGGGCGGGGGCACGACAGCACCATGGCACAGGGCACGGTCCAGGTGACGCACGGCGGGTCTTCGCGGTGGCGGCGCCGCTCCGGTGAGTATCCGACGCTGGCCGCCGCGCTCTCCGTCGCGGGCGACGGGGACGTGCTGTCCATCGCCCCGGGCACCTACCGGGAGAACCTGGTGCTCAACCATGCCGTGACCCTGCGCGGGCCGGAGGGCTCGGTGGGCTCCGTGCGGATCGCCCCGCTCGACGGGGTCGCGCTGACGGTGCGCGCCTCGGCCGTGGTCCAGGACCTTCACCTGGAGGGGCAGGACCGGGCGGCCCCCGCACTGCTGGTCGAGGAGGGTTCGCCCGAGCTCACCGACCTGCGGGTGAGCACCCGGTCCGCGGCGGGGATCGAGGTGCGCGGCGGAGCCCGGCCCGTGGTGCGGCGGTGCACGGTGGAGAACCCGGCGGGCGTCGGGATCGCCGTACTGGACGGCGGCGGCGGGGTGTTCGAGGAGTGCGAGGTGGTGGCCGCCGGGCAGGCCGGGGTCTCCGTCCGCGGCGGCGGGCGGCCGCGGCTGGAGCGCTGCCGGATCCACCATGCCTCGGGTGCGGGCATCGCGGTCACCGGCGAGGGTTCGGGCCTGGAGGCGCTGGGCTGCGAGGTGTACGAGATCAAGGGCACGGGCGTGCAGATCGCCGCGCGTGCGGCGGCCCGCCTCACCGACTGCTCGGTGCACCGCACTTCGACGGACGGGGTCACCCTCGACACGGACGCGGTGCTCACCCTCGCGGGCTGCGACATCCACGACATTCCGGAGAACGCGGTGGACCTGCGCTCCCGTTCGGTGCTCACGCTCAGCCGCACCACCGTCCGCCGCTTCGGCCGCAACGGCCTGTCGGTGTGGGATCCGGGAACCCGGGTGGATGCCGAGTCCTGCGAGATCCACGACAGTACGGGCGACTACCCGGCGGTGTGGATCAGCGACGGGGCCACCGCCTCGCTGAGCTCCTGCCGGGTGCACGACGTACCGGACGCGGTGTTCGTCCTGGACCGGGGCTCGCGCGCCGACGTGGTCGACAGCGATCTCTCCCAGGTCCGCAACACGGCCGTCTCGGTGAGCGACGGGGCCACCGCGCAGGTCGACGACTGCCGTATCCGGGAGGCGGCGACCGGAGCCTGGTTCCGCGATCACGGCAGCGGCGGCACCCTCGCGAACTGCACGATCGACGCGGTCCAGACGGGAGTGATCGTCACCAAGGGGGCCGATCCCGCGCTGGAGCGGTGCACGGTCAGCTCCCCCTCCGAAGCGGGGTTCTACGTGTCGGCGGGCGGCCGCGGGAGCTTCCAGTCCTGCCGGGTGACGGGCAGTTCCGGTTTCGGTTTCCACGTCATCGACGGCTGCCGCACCACGCTGACCCGCTGCCACACCGAGCGCTGCGCGCGCGGGGGCTACGAGTTCGCGGAGGACGGCCCGGTCGCCGAGGACTGCACCAGCGACGAGTCCGGGTCACGGCTCGCCGCCCAGTCGGCAGGGGCCGGTGCCGGGGCTCCGGCCGGTGAGCGCGCGGGGATCCGTACGGTCGGCGCGGTCCGGGGCCCGGCGGTGGAGACGGCGCAGGTACCGGCCCCGCGAGGCGCGCAGGAGGCGGACCGGGAGTCGCCGGGGACGGCGCGCGGCTCCGGCGAGGTGCTCGGGCAGCTCGACGGCCTGGTGGGACTGGACAGCGTCAAGCGCGAGGTGCGGGCGCTCACCGACATGATCGAGGTGGGCCGTCGGCGGCAGCAGGCGGGCCTCAAGGCCGCCTCGGTGCGCCGCCATCTGGTGTTCACCGGCAACCCCGGCACGGGCAAGACGACGGTGGCCCGGCTCTACGGGGAGATCCTGGCCTCCCTCGGGGTCCTGGAGCGCGGCCACCTGGTCGAGGTGTCCCGGGTGGACCTGGTCGGCGAGCACATCGGTTCCACGGCGATCCGGACCCAGGAGGCGTTCGACCGGGCGCGCGGCGGGGTGCTGTTCATCGACGAGGCGTACGCGCTGGCTCCGGAGGACTCGGGGCGGGACTTCGGGCGCGAGGCGATCGACACCCTGGTGAAGCTGATGGAGGACCACCGGGACGCGGTCGTGGTGATCGTCGCCGGGTACACGGCGGAGATGGACCGGTTCCTGACCGTCAATCCGGGTGTGGCCTCGCGGTTCTCGCGGACCATCACGTTCGGGGACTACGGCCCGGAGGAGCTGCTGCGGATCGTGGAGCAGCAGGCGGAGGAGCACGAGTACCGGCTCGGGGAGGGCACCGCGAAGGCGCTGCTGGCGTACTTCACGGAGCTGCCGAAGGGCCCGGCGTTCGGCAACGGCCGCACGGCGCGGCAGACCTTCGAGTCGATGGTCGAGCGCCATGCGGGCCGGGTGGCGCAGCTCTCGGACCCGGGCACGGACGAACTCACCCTCCTGTTCCCGGAGGATCTGCCGACGCTTCCGGCCCTTCCGACCCCTCCGGCGCTGCCGACGTCCTGCTGACCCTGGGGCCGGGTACCGCCGGGGTGGCCGGGGCCGGTGTGACGGGCAGGGCCGGTGTGACGGGCGGGGCCGGCAGGGCGGCTGCGGAGCGTGGGGCCGGTGTGGCGTCGAGCCCGGTCGGCCGGGAGCGGGCCCGGCGGGCCGGTCCGGCCAGCCGTGCCAAGAGGGCGTCGCGCTCGGCGGCGAAGGCCGGGTCGGCCTGGTAATCGAAGTGGCCGAGGATCGGCGCGGGCAGCGGGTAGCGGGCGCTGCGCCCATAGGCGAGCGGATCGGCCAGCGGCCCCCGGTCGACGGAGTCGGCGGGGCTCGGGGCCGTCGGGGCGGCGGGGCCCGCCGGGGTGGTGTCCGCCGGTGGGAGGACCGGGCCGCCGATGGGGTCCGTGGCGCGCCACAGGTTGCGCCAGCAGTCGATGTCGGCGTGCAGGGCGGCGAGCGGGCGCGGGCCGAAGTACGCCGGGAACCAGCGTCCGTAGAGCCGCCGGAGCGGGGAGCCGTACGTGAGCAGCGCGACCCGGCGGCGGACCTGGGGCGGCAGCTGCCAGACGGCGGCGGCCGCGAGGACGCTGCCCTGCGAGTGGCCGGAGATGACCAGGCGGCCGCCGGTGCGGCCGGTCCAGCCGGTCATCCGCCAGGTCAGGTCGGGGACGGCGCGCTCGGCGTAGCAGGGCGGCGCGAACGGATGGGCGGCGCGCGGCCAGAAGGTGCCGACGTCCCACAGCACTCCTATGGTGCGGCGGGCGGCGGGGTCCCGGTAGGCACGGCGGCCCCAGGCGACGAACGCGGCGATGCCGAGTCCTATCAGCCAGGACCCGGCGTCCTGCGCCGCGCGGGCGGCCGTCTCCAGCAGCGGGTGGGTACCGCGGACCGCCTCACCCGGGACCTGCCCGCTGAGCCAGGCTCCGGCGAGGGCGCCCGCGCCGAGCAGCAGGGTGATCCCGGAGACGGCGGCGACGAACCAGGGCGCGGAGTCGGTGAGCGCGGCGGCGGCCCGGGCCCCGGCGATCCGGCGGCTGCGGTTCTCGTCGGGCGGCTCCCCGGGGTACTCGGCGGCCACCCCGGCGGCGAGCCGGCGCCGTTCGAGGACCCCGCGTACGGCGAACCAGGCCGCGAGCAGGGCCAGTACGAGGAGCAGCGGGGGCAGTACCGCCGCCTGCCAGGACAGCAGCACGGGCGGTGCGGGCACCGGTGCCCCGGCCGACGAGGGGGAGGCCCCGCCGTCCAGCCAGTCGGCGACGCGCTGGGCGACCCCGCCGGTCATCACCCCGCCGAGGGCGCAGCCGAGCATGGCGATGGCGGGACCGCCGAGCCCGTACAGGGCGGTCGCCGGGTCGGGGGCCAGCCGGTACAGGCGGACGGCGACGGCGGCGAGCAGCAGGACGCAGCACCCCTGGCCGAGCATGAGCACGCCGAACGCGAAGTCGCCGGGGAGCCGCCCCGTGGAGGTCCACCCGGGGCGCGACCAGCCGGCGTAGAGCAGCACGGCGGTGAGCAGCGCGAGGGCGGAGCCGGGCAGCAGGGTGATGGCGGCGCGGTCGAGGCGGTGGTCGGGGCGGTCCTCGGTGCGGCCGCGCCGGCAGACGACCCAGGCGACGGCGACGGCCCCGGCGGCGAGCGCCGCCTCCACCGCCCAGCCGAGCGCTTCGAGTACGGGGCCGCCGGCGCGGCGGTCGTAGCGGGCGGTGGGCGCGGCGACGGCTGCCGCGACGATCAGCAGCCCGGCGGCGGTGTGCGCGGCGCGCAGCCGGGCCACGATGCGCCGCCCGTACCAGAATCCGGGCCGGCCGAGCGCGGGCGTACCGTCCGGGCCGGCGGCCGGCACGGTGGTGTCCGCCGGCGGGGACTGGGACTCGTACGCGCTCCACGTACGGTTCGACAGGTACCAGAGCAGCCCCGTCAGCGCGGCCGGGACCAGCGCGCAGAGCGCGAGCCGCCGCCCCGGCTGGCCCCACCAGCCGCCCGGTTCCAGGAACCCGAGCCAGGACCGGGAGCCGGTGCAGGCCCCGGACCCCGCGCACTGCCAGGCGAAGAGGTCGAGCGCGACCTCGCAGGCGGCCGCGATCAGCAGCAGGGTGAGGCTGAGCGCGAGGGCCCGTACGAGGACCCCGTACGTGCGCACCGCGCACGGCGCCGGACCGGTGGCGGGTGCGGCCGGGCGGGCCCAGTGCGCGAGGTTGACCACCATGAAGGGCAGGAGCAGCAGCCACAGGGCGCGGGAGCCGTTGCCGGAGGTGAGCCGGGACCAGCAGTAGGCCTCGACCACGGGGCGGCCGGCGTACCACTCGGGGTGTGCCTCGGCGTCGACGTCCGCGGCGCGCCGGAACACGGCGGCGGTGGAGTCCCCGGTGATCCGCACGGTGCGCGGATCGCCGAGCAGTTCGTCGGGGGGTGCACCGTGGACTCCGTGCACGCGGAGTTCGAGGGCCAGGGGGCGTGGGGGTGTGAGGAGTTCGAGGGCCAGGGGATGCAGGGGCTGGGGAGGCTGGGGGTTCTCCGGCACGACGGCCTCCGCTCGCGGGGCGGGATCAGCGCGCTCCCAGCATCCCGCGCCCCGAACCCCCTGCCTAGGGCCTGTCCGGGCGACCTTCGAGGTCCGGGGGCTCCCGCGCGGGCGTGCGCGGGCCTGCGCGGCCGCGGCCGGGCGGCGGACATCTGACGGTCCGACAGCTAAGGTACGCGGACGCACGTTCCACCGCTCACTCCCAGGAGGGACCGCCATGGCTCGCCGACTCCGCCCGGTGGGGCTGGACTTCATCGAGGACGCCCCGACCCGACTGCGCTTCGCCGCGCGGACGACGGCGGGACCCGAGGCCGTGTACCGGGCCCTGGCCGAGGACGTGGAGGGATGGCCGCAATGGTTCGGCGCGGTGACCCTGGCCCGGCCGACGCACGGCGGCGCGGGCCGGGAGGTCCGGCTGGCCGGCGGAACCCGCTTCGAGGAGACCATCATGGCGGCGGACCCGGAGCGGCGCTACGCGTACCGGGTCGACGAGACCAACGCCCCCGGGATCCGGGCCCTGTTGGAGGAGTGGCTGCTCACCCCCGCCGACCCCTGCTCCGGCACCCTCGTCCGCTGGACCTTCGCGGTGGACGGCCCGGCGCCGCTCCGGCTCGCCCTCACGGCAGCCCGCCCGCTCCTGGGGCGGTCGTTCCGGTCGGCGGTCCGCGCCCTGGACGCCCGCCTGACGTCGCACCGCCCGGCCGGTCAGTGACGCGGACCGTCGTGGGCGGCGCCCCGCCGGTCGGCGACGCGGCCCGGTGGGGGCGGCGCCCGGCCGGTCAGACCGCCGGTCGGGCAGCCGGTCAGGCCGCCGGTTCGCGCCAGACGCCGGTCGCCAGCAGGGTTTCGAGGGTCTGCGCGTACGGGGCGATGTCCAGGCCCTGCGCGGCCAGCCACTCGTCCGAGTAGTACTTGTCCAGGTAGCGGTCGCCCGGGTCGCACAGCAGGGTGACCACACTGCCCTTGCGGCCCTCGGCGACCATCTCCGAGATGATCTTCAGCGCGCTCCACACGCCCGTCCCCGTCGAGCCGCCCGCCTTGCGGCCTATGGCCTGTTCGAGGGCGCGGCAGGCGGCGACGCTCGCCGCGTCGGGGACCTTCATCATGCGGTCGATGGCTCCGGGCACGAAGCTCGGCTCCATCCGCGGCCGCCCGATGCCCTCGATGCGCGAGCCGCAATCGCTGCTCGCGTGCGCGTCGTTGTTGGTCCAGCCGTCGAAGAAGCAGGAGTTCTCCGGGTCCGGGACGCACACCCGGGTGTCGTGCTGCATGTAGTGCACGTAGCGGGCGATGGTCGCGGACGTACCGCCCGTACCCGCCGTCGCCACGATCCACGCCGGCTCGGGGTAACGCTCCAACCGCAGCTGCTGGTACATCGATTCCGCGATGTTGTTGTTGCCGCGCCAGTCGGTCGCCCGCTCCGCGTACGTGAACTGGTCCATGTAGTGCCCGCCCGTGCGGGCGGCGAGCTCCGCGGACTCCTCGTACATCTTCATCGAGTCGTCGACGAAGTGGCATTCACCGCCGTGGAATTCGATGAGCCGGCACTTCTCCGGGCTGGTCGTACGCGGCATGACGGCGATGAACGGAACGCCGATGAGCTTCGCGAAGTACGCCTCGGAGACGGCGGTCGAGCCGGACGAGGCCTCGATGACCGGGCGCCCGGGGCGGATCCAGCCGTTGCACAGCGCGTACAGGAAGAGCGAGCGCGCGAGGCGGTGCTTGAGGGAGCCGGTCGGGTGCGTGGACTCGTCCTTGAGGTAGAGGTCGATGCCCCATTCCTCGGGGAGCGGGAAGCGCAGCAGGTGGGTGTCGGCGGAACGGTTGGCGTCGGCCTGGACCTTGCGGACGGCCTCCTTCAGCCAGGCGCGGTAGTCCGCGTCGCTACGGTCGACGTCGATGGTCGTAGCCGTCGTACCGGAGGTACGGGTGGTGCTCATGCGCCTTGCTCCTTCGTGCGTTTCTTCGCCCCCTGCTTTCGCAATGTACCTCCCTCACCTGCACAAACAGTCACTTTGAGTATCTATGCGGATCGCTTTCGATCGCGTTCGGTTGCATACACGGGCACCGTGGGTGACCCTGGTGGAGCATTACCGAGGGTGCAGCACCCGTAACACTCATGTCGGGGAGTCGCAGCCGTGATCAGTCACTCACGCAGGCACTGCGTCGTCGAACTGCAGGCCTTGCCGTCCCGGATCGGACAGATCCGGAGGATCGTTTCAGCGCAATTGCGCCACTGGCAGCTCGATCCGCTCATAGACCGGGCTGCGCTCGGCGTGACGGAGCTGCTCAGCAACGTCCACCGCCACGCGCAGCCGGACAAGACGTGCACCGTCGAGATCGAGCTGCGGCTGGGGCGGCTCACGGTCTCGGTGTACGACAGCGATCCGCGGCTTCCCGTCCTGCGGGAGGCGGCCGCGGACGCGCTGGAGACCTGCGGGCGCGGGCTCGCGCTGGTCGCCGCGGTCAGCGAGGCCTGGGGAGCGCGGAACCAGGCCGACGGCCCCGGGAAGGTGGTGTGGTTCTCGCTGCGCGCCGCCCCGGTCGGCGCCGGATCCAAACCCGTACGGGAGCCCGCGCCGGCGGTGGTGGTCTCGGTGGACCCGAGCGCCGTCCCGACGGCCGTGCCGGTGGCGGCCTCGGTCGGCGCCAGGCCCGGGTAGGGGTTCCGCCGCCGCGCACCGGGCACCGTGCCCCGGCAGCACCAGCGCTGCCAGGGTGTCGGCGGGCCTGCCGCCGCCCGGCGGCGAGCCCCGCCCGGCGGTGAGCCGCCCCCGGCGCCCCGAGTCCCACCGGCACCGTGCTTCACGCGGCACCGAGCCCCACCCGGCGCCGAGCACGGCCGGCGGCGAGGACGGCCGGGACCGACCACGGCCGGCGCCGAGGACAGCCGGGACCGACCACGGCCGGCGCCGAGCACGGCCGGGACCGAGGACGGTCGGGAGGCCCTAAACCGCCGCGCCCAGCGTGCCCAGGGGGTCGTCCAGGACCGGCTGCCAGGCCAGTTCCGCGGCGCCCACCAGGCTGTTGTGGTCCAGGGTGCAGGGCAGGATCGGGACTCCCCCGCTGCGGCCCCACAGGCTGCGGTCCGCGACCACCGCGCGCAGCCGTTCCGGGTCCGCGTTCAGCAGCTCCCGGTGCAGCCCGCCCAGGATGATCCGGTCCGGGTTCAGGATGTTGACCAGCCCCGCGAGGCCCAGGCCCAGCCGGTCGATGAGCTCCTCGGCGGCCGCCCGTACCGCCGGCTCCGCGTACTCCTCCCGCAGCAGGTCGCGGGCCTGCTGGAGCAGCGACACCTCCGGGCCCGGGATGCGACCCGCCGCGGTCAGGAAGGCCAGCGGATCGGCCTCCACGTCCAGGCACCCGCGGCTTCCGCAGTGGCAGGGCCGGCCCTCCGGGTTCACCGTGAGGTGGCCGACCTCCAGGGCCAGCCCCGAACTCCCGCTGTGCAGGCGGCCGTCCAGTACGAGCGCGCCGCCGACCCCGCGGTGGCCGGTGGCCACGCACAGCAGGTGCTGGGCGCTGCGGCCCGCGCCGTGCCGGTGCTCGGCGAGCGCGGCGAGGTTGACGTCGTTCCCGGTCAGGGCCGGGCCGTCGATCCCGGCCGCCTTCACGCACTCCGTGAAGATGTCCCGTACGGGAGACCCGGCCGGCCAGGCCAGGTGCAGCGGGTTCAGCGCCGTACCCTCCGGCTCCGCGACCGCCGACGGCACCGCGAGCCCCGCCCCGATGCAGCGGCGCCCGGTCTCTGCGAGCAGCGCCGCGCCCGCCGAGACGACCTCGCCGAGCACCTGGGCCGGGTCCGCGGAGACGGTGACCTTGCCGGGGGCGGTGGCCACGATCCGGCCGCCGAGGCCGACCAGCGCGGCCCGGAACCCGTCGGAGTGCACCTGCGCGGCCAGCGCCACGGGGCCGTTCTCGTCGATGGAGAGCCGGTGCGAGGGGCGGCCCTGGGTGCCTCCCGCGCCGCCCGGGCGGGAGTCGACGCGGATCAGGCCGAGCGCCTCCAGCTCGGCGGCGACCGCCCCGGCCGTGGCGCGGGTGACGCCGAGCTCGGCGGTCAGGACGGCGCGGGTCGGCGCCCGGCCCGTGTGGACGAGCTCCAGCGCCGGGCCGAGGGCGCCGCGGCCCCGCTCCAGCTTGGTCCTCGCCGAAGAGCCGGCCGAAGACCCGGCCGAAGACGCTGCGGGCAGCGCGGACACCGTGGACGCATCCCCCACCCGCGGCGGGGCCCCGTTGCCGTTCATGACAGCGATCCTCGCATGATCGGCGGTGTGCGCGGCGCCGCCGATCAGTCCGGGGCCGCCCCGAGGCCGCCGACCCGCAGGGTGATGTTCAGCCGTCCGGTCAGCCCGAGCCCGGGCGGGGCGGTGCCGGGCAGGACCTTCGGCACCCCGTGGTAGGCCAGCCGGGCCGGGCCGCCGAAGACGAACAGATCGCCGCTGCGCAGCCGGACGTCCTGGTACGGGCGGCCGCGCGAGGCGGTGTTGCCGAAGCGGAAGACGCAGGTGTCGCCGAGGCTGAGGGAGACCACCGGAGCCCCCGACTTCTCCTCGGCGTCCCGGTGCATGCCCATGCGGGAGTCACCGTCGTAGAAGTTGATCAGCGCAATGTCGTACGCGTACGGGACCGGGGCCACTGCCGCAGCCGCAGCCCCAGCCGCGTCGTCGTTCCCGTCCTCGGCCGGCGACGGCCCGCCGTACGCCGACGCCACCGCCTCCCGCCCCAGCTCCGCGAGCCAGCCGGGCATCGGCTTGACCGGGGCCCCGTCGCCGTCGACGGCGGTGCGGGCGTACCCGTACGGATACCAGTGCAGCCCGAGGCACACCTGGCGGGCGGTCATCGTCCCGCCACCGGGTGTCCGTACGGTGCGCAGGCCTGCCGGCGGGCGGGCCCAGGCGCGGCAGGCGGCGAGCAGCTCCCGCTGGCGCGCCGGCCCGAGCCAGTCGGGCACGTGCACGGCGCCGGCGGCGATCTCGGTCCGCTCGCGCGGGAAGAGTTCCCCGTCCATGGCTCCATTCTCACCGGCATTGTCAGTGGCCGGTGCGACACTGCCCGCATGAAGATCTCGGAGTACGTGGAGACGCTTGCGCAGGAAGGCGAGTTGCTCGCCGAGACGGCCGAGCGGGCGGGTACGGAGGCCCCCGTGCCCACCTGTCCCGGGTGGCGGGTCGCCGATCTGGTGCGGCACACGGGCGCGGTGCACCGGTGGGCCGCCGGGTACGTCAGGGACGCGGTCGTGGAGCCGGGCCCGTTCCCGGACGCGCCGGAGCTGGTCGGCGCCGAACTGCTGGCCTGGTACCGGGAGGGTCACGAGGCCCTGGTGCGGACGCTGACCGAGGCTCCGGCCGATGTGCAGTGCTGGACCTTCCTGCCGACGGCCGCGCCGTCGCCGCTGGCGTTCTGGGCGCGCCGGCAGGCGCACGAGACGGCCGTGCACCGGATGGACGCGGAGGCGGCGCTCGGCGTGGTCTACGCGCCGGTGGCAGCCGAGTTCGCGGAGGACGGGGTGGACGAGCTGCTGACCGGCTTCCACGCGCGGCCGCGCAGCCGGATGCGGACGGAGGAGGAGCGGGTGATGCGGATCCGCGCCGCCGACACGGGCGCGGTGTGGACCGTGCACCTGTCGGCGGAGCCGCCCCGTACGGTGTCGGGCGACACGGGCGACCCGGCGGACTGCGAGGTGACCGGGACCCCGTCGCCGTCGACGGCGGGGCGGGCGTACCCGTACGGATACCAGTGCAGCCCGAGGCACACCTGGCGGGCGGTCATCGTCCCCCCACCGGGGGTCCGGGGTCAGCGGCCGTCGTTCTCCGGGCGGCGGGCGCAGCGCCACAGGACGTGGGGGATCCGGAGCAGGAACACCGCCCCCGCCAGGACCCCGGCCGCCACCGGGAGC
>NZ_LGDB01000012.1:0-14789 GCF_001279655.1 Streptomyces sp. WM6372
GGACGGGGGAGGGGGCCGCGGGGTGGGCGGTCCAGGCGACGAGGCACTCGCCGGAGCCGGAGCCGGAGCCGGAGCCGGAGCCGGAGCCGGTCGCGCTCTGGGTCTCGGCCGGGGGCAGGGAGGCGGTACGGACCGGGTACGGCCGTCCCTCGGGCGACAGCACGCGCAGCCCGCCCGATCCGGGGTCCTCCGTGACCCGCCAGTCGCGCGGCCGGCCGCCGAGTCCGGTGCCGCGGGCCTTGGCGGCGGCCTCCTTCGCGCACCACAGGGCGGTGAGCGCGGCCGGCAGCCCGGTGCCCTCGCGGGCGGCCAAGTCCTCGGCGAGGAGCAGCTCGGCCGGGGTGAGCGCGACCCGGATCAGCGCGTCGGGATCGGCGGTCACCGGCTCCACGTCGATGCCGACGGAGCGGGACGGGTGGGCGAGGGCCACGGCCAGCCGGTCCTTGTGGGCGATCGACAGCCGGTAGCCACGGGCCAGGACGCCCTCGGGGACGGGCCGCCCGGCCGGATCGTTGCCGACCGGGACCTCCACGGGGAACACCGGACCGGCGCCGCCGTCCCAGAGCAGCTGTCGCAGCGCGTCCTTGGCGGCGATGCGGCCCAGCAGCCACGGCGCCCGGGCGCGCGGCGCCAGCCGCTCGTACGCCGCGCGCTCGGCGGCGCCGAGGTAGCGGCGCATCACCAGCTCCTGCGAGGCGGGATCCGTCCACCGGCGCCGGGCCAGGCACCAGCCGGCGGGCTGCGGCTCGCCGATGCCGCACACCTCGGGGGTGAACTTCATCGGCCACACCCGCTCGTCCGCGCCGAAGCGGCGGTACGTCCAGCCCTCGATCCGGGCCCACAACCGGCCGGCGCCGTCGAGGAGTTCGAGATCGCCGCGGACGGTGACGTCGCGGACCTCCCGGATCCGGGCCGTGGCCGTGACCAGGGCGTGCGGCGGGGGCGGCGGCCCGTAGAACCGGATCCGGTCGACGGTGGCCGGGAACACCAACCGGTCGACGGGGAGCCGGAGTTGCATCCAGTGCCCGAAGAGCTGCCCGGCGGCGTCGAGCAGGGCCCCCGGATCGGGGAGCGCGCGCAGGACCCCGTGAATGCCGTCCGAACCGACGGACCGGACCTCGTGGACCCCCGCGAAGCGGGGCCCGTGGAACATCCACCGGTCCCGGTACAGGGCCTCCGCGCTGACGGGGGCGGGACGCGGATCGCGCAGCGGTGCGAGGTCGGGTGCGGGCGGCTGCGGGTGGCCCGGGCCCAGCAGGACGACGACCGAGGCGTACGGGCCCAGCCCGATCCGGATCCGTCCGGGGCCGTCGGCGCGGACGCTGACCTCGACGTCCAGGGCGGGCGCGGCGGGCAGCCACCGCATGGCCCGTACGTCGTCGTAGCCGAGGACGGCGGCTCCCGGCGGGGCGTGGCGACGGGCCGCGTCGGCCGCCAGCTCCAGCATGGTCGTCATGGGCACGACGGGGAACCAGTCGGACTCCTCCGGCCAGCCGTCGGGCTGGAGGTACACGCAGTGGTCACGTACGGAGGGCAGGGCGTCGAGCGACACCCGGAGCCGGTGCTGCACCGCGGCCCTCCCGGAACCCGCACGCCCGCCGCCGGAGCCGGAGTCGGAGCCGGAGTCGGCGACCGATGCCGGGCGCGGCACCGGACCGGGGGCAGCGGACTCGGGTGCGGGCGACCGGGCCTCGGCGACGGCCTGCGGGCCCGTGTGCGCCTCGTCGTGGACCGCGTCCAGCGCGGACAGCAACACCGGCCGCCCCGGCCGCCCCGGCTGCCCCGGCCGCCCCGCGGCGAGCGGCGCCGGCGCCGGCGCCGCCGTGCCGGTGAGGAGGCCCAGGCGGGCTCGGGCGTCCCCGGGGAGGCGGACCAGCGGGGAGCCGAGGTCCAGGGGGGAGCCGAGGTCCAGGGGGGTGGACCGGCCCCGTACGGCCGGGCGGGCGGCGGGGGCCGGGTCCCGCAGGCGGTCCCAGCGCGGGGCGTGGCCCTCGGACCACAGCGCGGCGCAGGTGCGCCGGAGGGCGGCCAGTCCCGACAGCCGCGGGGAGGACGTGGCCACCGAGAGGTGGGGGCGGTCCCGCAGGGTGTCCTCCACGAACCCCGGCAGGCTGCCCGGCCCCATCGTCACGAACGTCCGGACCCCCGCCTCCTCGTACAGCCGGAGCGTCAGCTCGCGGAAGCGGACCGGCTCCAGCAGATGCCGTACCACCAGCTCACGCACCTCGGACGGCCCGTCCGGGAACGGCGCGCACGTCGTCGCCGACCACACCGGCAGATCACCCCGGCGCAGCGGCAGCCGCGCGAACGCCGCCCGGACCTGCCCCAGGTACGGCTCCCACATCGGCGTGTGGAATCCCGACCGGAACGGCAGTTCCTGCCCGAGCACCCCCTCCTTCTGCAGCCGCTCCAGGACCTGCGCCACCTCCCCCGGGACCCCGCACACCACCGACTGGTGCGGGCAGTTGTCGTGGCTGACCACCACCCCGTCCAGGCCGTGCAGTGCGGCCTCCGCGCGGCGCGCACCGCAGCCCAGTGCCGCGTACACGAGATCCGGGACCTTCAGCGACCCCGGCCGCAGCGAGTCCAGGAAGGAGTCGGCCGTGTCCTGCGGATACATCCCCCCGGCCAGCATCGCCGCCCACTCGCCGAGGCTGTGCCCGGCCGACACATGGGCGGTCAGACCGAGTTCCGGCAGGACCCGCGCGAAGAAGCGGCCCGTCGCGAGGGCGTCCAGCGCCCGTTCCATCAGCTCGGCGCCCCGGCCGAGCCGCGGCCGCTCCAGCCCCATCCGGTCCGCGACGTCGTCCAGTGCCGGGGCGAACTCCGGTTCCAGGCCGGGGAACAGGAACGCCGTCGCGCCGCCCAGCGGCTCCGGGGTGAACCACACGTCCCCCCGCCCCCGCCAGGCCCGGCCCCGCTCCACCGCCTTCGCGGCGAGCGCGAGACGCTGCGGGGTCGGCCCGAGCACGGCCAGCCGGCACGGCCCGTCGCCCGCGGACGCCGACCCGGCGGCCAGCAGGTCCGCCAGCTCCGCCGGACCGTCCGCGCCGAGCAGCAGTACGTCCTCCCGCGCGCCGGTCCCGGTCCCGGCCCCCACCGCCGGCCGGCCCGCGGCCCCCAACGGCAGGAAGCGGCGTACGGGCGGCGCCGGTGCGGTGGAACCCGGGGCCTCCTCCAGCACCGCGTGCGCGTTGATCCCGCCGAAGCCGAACGCGTTGACCCCCGCCCGGCGCGGCTGCGCCCCCCGCTCCCACGGCTCCGCCGCCGTGACCGGCCGCATCCGGGTCCGGGCCAGGTCCGCGTGCGGCTCCTCCAGGTGCAGGGTCGGCGGCAGCACCCCCTCGTGCACGGCGAGCGCCGCCTTGATCAACCCGGCCATGCCCGAGGCCTGCATGGTGTGCCCCACCATGGACTTCACCGAGCCGAAGCCGACGCCGGGACCCGTGGTCCCGGAGGGGCCGAACACCTGGGCCAGCGTGTCCAGTTCGGCCGCGTCCCCCACCGGCGTTCCGGTGCCGTGCGCCTCCAGCAGCCCCAGCGCACCCGGGGCCCGCGGATCCAGCCCGGCCTCCCGCCAGGCCCGCTCCAGCGCCCGGACCTGGCCGGCCACCAGCGGGCTCATCAGACTGGCCGCCCGGCCGTCCCCGGCCACTCCGGTGCCGCGGATCACGGCATAGATCCGGTCGCCGTCCCGTTCCGCGTCCGCCAGCCGTTTCAGCAGCACCACCCCCGTGCCCTCGGACAGCAGCGTTCCGTCGGCCCGCCGGTCGAAGGGGCGGATCCGCTCGCTCGGGCTCAGTGCCCGCAGCTGCGTGAACACGCTCCACAGCGTGGCGATGTGACAGTGGTGGACCGCCCCCGCGACCACCGCGTCGCACCGCCCGCCCGCCAGCAGGCCCACGGCCTGGTCCACTGCCAGGAGCGAGGAAGCGCAGGCCGCGTCCAGGGTGTAGGCGGGACCGCGGAAGTCCAGCCGGTTGGCCGTGCGGGCGGCCGTGAAACTCGGTACCAGCCCGATCGAGGCGTCCGGCCGCTCCGGCCCCAGCGCCTCCTGGAAGGCGGACCGCACCTCGGCGATCCGCCGCTCTCCCAGCTCCGGCGCGAGCTCCCGCAGGGTCTGGGCCAACTGGTGGGCGGTGCGCACCCTTTGGTCGAGACGGGCGGTCGCCACCCCCATGAACCCGCCGCGGCCCAGCACCACCCCGATCCGGGAGCGGTCGGCCGGCAGCCGGTCCTCGCCGCCCGCGTCGGCGATCGCCTCGGCCGTCGCGTGCAGGGCCAGCATCTGGTCCGGCTCGGCCCCCTCCACGGCGGTCGGCATGATCCCGAACCGGGTCGGGTCGAAGACCGCCAGGCCGTCGACGAAGCCACCGCGCCGGCAGTAGAAGCGGTCCCCGCGCACGGGTCCGGCGGCTCCCTCCGGGTCGTAGTACACCTCCGGGTCCCAACGCCCCGGTGGGACCTCGGAGATGGAGTCCGTACCCGCGAACAGATTGCTCCGGTAGGCCGCCAGGTCGGCGGCGCCGGGGAAGACGGAGCCCATCCCGACGATGGCGGCGTCGGTCGGCCGGGGGCCGCGCCGCACTCGCTCACTCATGGTCGGCGTCCTCCTCGGCCATCAGGACCACCTGTACGTCGCCGCCGTACGCGAGTTCGGCGAGGAACGCGGCGGTCCCGGCTTCGGGGGAGATGAGGGGGATGCCGCGCCGGGCGTACGCGCGCTCCAGCTCGGGGGTGACCATCCCGCCCGCCTCGGCCGCCCAGGGGCCCCAGTCGACGGACAGCACCCGGCCCGGGAAGGTGTCCGCCCAGGTGAGGGCGAGCCCGTCGAGGGCGTCGTTCGCGGCCGCGTAGTCGGTCTGGCCACGGTTGCCGTACACCCCGGCGACGCTGCCGAACAGGGCCAGGAAGGCCGGGGCGGGCGTGCTGCCGTGCTCGGCGGCCGCGGCCGCCAGGTGGCGGGCGCCGGCCACCTTGGTGGTGAACACCTCGGTGAAGACGGCCGGTTCCTTGTCGCAGAGCAGCCCGTCGCGCAGGGTCCCGGCGCCGTGCACGATGCCGTCGAGCCGGCCGTGCCGGGCCCGTACGTCGGCCACGACCGCCCCTACGGCGTCCGCGTCGGTCACGTCGGCGCAGTGGTAGCGGACGGATGCGGCGGCGCCGGCGAGGGCGGCCAGCGTGGCCCGTACCTCGCGCTCGGCGAGAATCCGAGAGGCCGCGGCCTCGATCTCGGCGGGGGTCCGAAGCCCGCTGCCGATGAGTGCGGCGCGCAGTGCCACCCGGTCACCGGCATGGACGAACCCGTCACCCTGGCCGGCCGGTTCGGGCGTCCGCCCGACCAACTCGACGTGACACCCGGTGGCCCGGGCCAGCGCGACCGCCGTCCGCGCCGTGATCCCCCGAGCCCCACCGGTGAGGAGCACGACCGACCCGGGCCCGAGGGGGCTCGCGCCGGACGGGGGGAGTGGCGCCGGTACCGGGCGACGGGTGACCCGGACCCCCTCGGCGGTGTACCCGACGGAGGCGAGCCCTTCGCCAGGGTCGGACAGCTCGGCGAGCAGCTGGGCGGCGATCCGCCCGGGGTCTTCCTTGGGATGCGGATCGACGGCGCGGACCAGCGTGCCGGGGAACTCCAGGGCGGCGCTGCGGGCGAAGCCGTGCAGTCCGCTGCCGGGTGCGGAGGCGAGGATCAGCCGGCGGACACCGCCGGTGAGGGCGCGCTTGTACCCGGGGAAGGCGGCGGGGAGCACGGCCTCCTGGCCGGCCCGGAGCGCGGACAGGTCGACGATGCCGTCGAACCCGGAGCCGGCCTCGGCCAGCACCTCGGCCCGGGCTCCGTGTGCCTCCAGCGCCCCGCAGAGCGCGAGGGCCACCCCCTGCCCGTCCTCGACGACCCCGACACGCATCCCGCGCAGCGCGCCGGGATCACCGGCGGCAGCCGCCACCGGCACCACCTCGACCCGCATCCGCCGAAGCGGTGGGGTCGGTGCGGGTCCGGCTGCCGCTGCCGGAGCCGGA
Organism: Streptomyces sp. WM6372; assembly: GCF_001279655.1. Taxonomy (NCBI): domain Bacteria; kingdom Bacillati; phylum Actinomycetota; class Actinomycetes; order Kitasatosporales; family Streptomycetaceae; genus Streptomyces; species Streptomyces sp. WM6372. The sequence goes on from NZ_LGDB01000012.1 coordinate 6,022, forward strand.
GCCGGAGTGGGACCGCTCGCGGCCGTGTCCCGTACTCCTGCCGATGCCGATGCCGATGCCGATGCCGATGCCGATGCCGGTTCGTCTGTTGCCGCCGCCCTTCCCGGTGCCGGGGATGGCGCCGGCCCGCCCGCGGTGGCTGCCTGGCCGGAGGCGTGGGTGGTGACCCAGTCGACGATGCCGCGCAGGGTCTTGATCCGGGACAGCTCCTCGACCGCCGACTCGGCGGAGCCGCCGGGGTCGGTCGGGAGCCCGATCCGGTCGGCGAGGGCTCCGATGATCTCTACCCGCTTGATGGAGTCGATCGAGAGGTCCGCTTCCAGGTCCAGCTCGGGGTCGAGCATGTCCCGCGGGTATCCGGTCCGGGTATGGACGATCTCCAGGACGGCGTCCATCACCTCCTCGGCGGACCCCGCCCCGGCCTGGGTCGCCCGGGGCCCTCGGTCGCCCGCAGGAGGCGGCCCGTCGGCGTGCTCCGCCGCATCCGCCCCGCCGAGCCCTGCCGACCCGTAACCGTCCGCGCCGACTGCCTCGGCGCCCGCCGGGCCGGTCGGCGCATGCCCGTTCGCGAGTTCCCGGGTGCCGGGCCAAGCGTGCTGCGCGCCGCCCCCGGGGTCTGCGATCCCCGGCTGGTTCGCCGGTCCTTCGGGCCAGGCCGTGTGTGCCCGCGCATGCCCGTTCCCGTTCATACCGGATCCGCCGGTGTCAGCCCAAGCCTGGGCGTGCGCGAGGGCCGCCGGCCCGTGGCCGTTCGCGCTGATCCCTGTGGCGCCGGGCCAATCCTGCGCCCCCGCCGGACCTGTCGGCCCGGGCGCGCCTGCCGGGGCCGACTGGCTCTGCCCGTTCGTGCCGCCCACTTCCCAGATGTCCGCCCAGGCCTGGGCGCCCGCCGGTCCGGCCATGGCTGTCGGGGCCGCCGTATCAGCGGTGCGGGACGGTCCTCCGTCCGGAGCCGGGGCGCTTCCCAAGTAGCTGAGCAGGACGGCCCGTTGGGCTTCGACCAGCTCGCGGGAGCCGCGCAGGTACTCCAGGACCGCCTCTTGGCGCCGGTCGGGCGCTGTGTCCGCCCCGGGCAACGCCGAGCCGGGCGCGGGAGCGGCGTGCCATGTGAAGCCGGGCGCCGGCGCAGGCGCCACCGCAGGTGCGGCGTGCCGCACGGGGCCGGGCGCGGATACCAGAGTGGACGCGGGCGCCGGATCGGAAGCGGGGGGCGCCGTGCGCGGCGACGGGGCGGACGCCGCCGGCAAGGGCGGTACGGGTGCCTCGACGCGGCGCGGTGGCTGGAGGCCGTTCGGGATCGGGGCTCCGGCGGCCGTGCGGACCAGGTGGCCGTCCACCAGCCAGCCCGGGCGGCGCGGGGCGCGGTCCGGGAGGCGGGCCGTGCGGCCGCGGAACAGCGGCTCCGGGGTGATCGGGACACCGGCGGCGGCCAGTTCGGCCAGGGCCGTGACCAGCCGGGCCAGCCCGTGCTCGCCCGGTACGTCCAACGGGACCGCCGCGTGCGGCCGGTCGGCCAGGATCCGGCCCACCAGGCCGGACAGGACCCGGCCCGGTCCCGCCTCCACGAACGTCCGGACACCGGCCGCGTACATGGCCTCCACCTGCTCCACGAACCGGACCGGCTCCGCGACCTGCCGGGAGAGGAGACCGCGTACGGCATCCGCGCCGGGCGGGTAGGGCGATGCGGTCGTGTTCGACCAGACCGGGACGGCGGCGTCGGCAACCGCCGTCCCGGCCAGCTCCGTTGCCAGCCCGGCCGCCGCCTCCGCGACCACCGGGCTGTGGAACGCGCAGGCCACCGGCAGGGGCTGCGCCGAGATTCCCGCCGCACGCAGCGATTCCACCGCCGCGGCGACGGCTGCCGTCGGCCCCGAGACGGCGCACTGCCGCGGGGCGTTGTGGTTCGCCACCACGCACCCGGCGCGCTCCGCGATCTCCCGGACCTCCTCCGGAGCGGCCGACACCGCCGCCATCGATCCCGGGTCGTCCCCGGCGGCCGCCAGGATCTCCTCGGCCCGCCTCGCGCTCAGCCGCAGCAGGCTCTCCGTGTCGTACGCCCCCGCCGCCCACAGCGCGGTGAGCTCCCCGTACGAGTGCCCCGCCACGCAGTCCGGCCGTACGCCGAGCCGCCCCAGCAGCAGGTGCGCCGCCGCACCCGCCAGCCCGAGGGCCGGCTGGGCGACCCGGGTGTCCGTGACCGCGGCCCGCTGCGCGGCCCGCGTCCCGTCCGTGAACGCCGCCGGCGGGAAAACGGCCGAGAGGACGCTCTGCGGAGCCGCGTCCAGCAGGCCCCGCAGCCCGGGGAAGGCCATGTACAACTCACCCATCATGCCCACCCGTTGGCTGCCCTGCCCCGGGAAGAGGAAGGCCACCTGCCCCGGATCCGCCGACTCCTCCCGTACGTGGACCCCGTCACCCGCGGTGAACCCCCGGGCCCGCTCCAGCCGGGCCGCCAGCTCGTCCAGGTCGGCGGCCACGACCGCCACCCGCACCGGACCCCCGCCGGCGCACGCCTCCGCGGCCAGGTCCCGCAGCGCCCACGGACGTCCCGCGGCGTCGTTCTCCTCCAGCCGCGCCGCGAGCCGGGCCATCGCCCGACCCGCCGCCCGGCGGTCCTCGCCGCGGAAGCAGAACAGCTCGGCGGGCCAGTCCTCCCGGCCCTGCTCCGGCTCCTCGGCACCCGCGTAACCGGCCAGCACCGCGTGGTAGTTGGTGCCACCGAAGCCGAACGCGCTCACTCCCGCGATCCGCCGCTCCGCCGGCGCCGCCCACGGCCGGGCCTCGGTGTCGAAGACGAACGGGCTGGTCTCGGCCCGCCAGGCCGGATTCGGCCGGTCGATGTGGAGCGTCGGCGGCCGGACCCCCGAATGCACCGCCCGGGCCGCCTTGATCAGCCCGGCCAGCCCCGCCGCGCACTTCGTGTGCCCGAGCTGCGATTTGACCGAGCCCAGCGCACACGACCCCACCCCGGCCCCCGCCGCGGTGAACACCTCGCTCAGCACGCCCAGTTCGGTGCTGTCGCCGACCACCGTGCCCGTACCGTGGGCCTCGACCAGCCCCACCTCGCGCGGCGAGATGCCCGCCCGCGCATAGGCCTGCTCCAGGGCCCGCCGCTGCCCCTCAGGGCGGGGCGCGGTGAGCCCGAGGGAGCGGCCGTCGCTCGACGCCCCGACCGCCTTGATCACCGCGTACACCCGGTCGCCGTCCCGCTCCGCGTCCGCGAGCCGCTTCAGTACCAGCGCGCCCACCCCCTCGCCGAGCGCGATCCCGTCGGCCGCGGCGTCGAAGGGCCGGCAGCGGCCGCCCGGCGACAGGGCGCGCACCGAGGCGAACAGCAGGTAGTCGTTGATCCCGTTGTGCACGTCGGCGCCCCCGCACAGCACCATGTCGCTGTCCCGGTCGCGCAGTTGGCGGCAGGCCAGGTCCAGCGCGGCCAGCGACGAGGCGCAGGCGGCATCGACCGTGCAGTTCGCGCCGCCGAGGTCGAGCCGGTTGGCCACCCGGCCCGCGATCACATTGGCGAGGATCCCGGGGAAGGAGTCCTCGGTCAGCCGGGGGAGCTGCTCGTCCAGGGCGGCCGGAAGCTCGCCGAGGTAGGCGGGGTGCAGCGCCCGCAGCCCGTACGCGCCCGCCAGCTCCGTGCCGGCCTCCGCCCCGAAGACCACCGAGGTCCGCGAGCGGTCGAACTCCCGGTCCTTTCCGTAGCCGGCGTCCCCCAGGGCCCGCGCCGAGATCTCCAGGGCCAGCAGCTGCACCGGCTCGATCCCGGCCAGCGAGGACGGCGGGATCCCGTGCGCGAGGGCGTCGAAGGGCACCGGGTCCAGGAAGCCGCCCCAGCGCGAGGGGGTGCGCTCGCCGGCCCGCGCCGGATCGGCGTCGTAGTAGAGCGCCGGGTCCCAGCGCTCCGCCGGGACCTCGCCCACCGCGTCCCGGCCGGCCAGGATCTGCGCCCAGTACACGGCGAGGTCGGGGGCGCCCGGATAGGCGCAGGCCATTCCGACGATGGCGATGTCGAGCGGATCGGACCCGCCGCCGGGATCCCGCTCCCCGGAGACCGGAGCGGTGAGCTCCAGGGCCCGCCGTTCCAGCAGCTCCGTCGCCCCCTCGGTCACCTCGGCGTGCAGGGCCGCGACCGTCGTCGTCCCGCTGCGCAACGTGGCGGCCTGCCCCAGCATGAACAGCCCGTCCGCGTACTGCCGTTCCTCGTCGACGGCCTCCAACTCCGCGCTCTCGCCCCGGCGCAGCCCCTTGCTGGCGATCCGCAGCCGCCCCAGGTTCAGCCGCTCCAGCTCCTCCCAGATCTCGCGCGGATCGGTCCCTCCCCGTGCGAGGCGCTGCCGGGTCTCCTCGAAGGTCCGGGCGTACGGGGTGTCCGCGCAGCGCGTGGCATGGCCGGGCGCGGTGTGCAGCAGTACGGTGTCCGCGCACTCCACCGCCGCCCGCTGGAACCGGGACGTGACCGCGCCCGCCGCCACGGCCTCTTCGGTGAACAGGTAGGCCGTGCCCATCAGTACGCCGATCCGGGCGCCCCGCTCGGCCAGCGGGGCGGCGGCCGCGACCGCCATCGCCGCGGAGCGTCCGTCGTGGATCCCGCCGGCGAACAGCACGTCGAGGGCGGCCGGTTCGCCGCAGGCGAGCAGCCGCTCGATCTGCTCCTCCCACAGCGGGAACGAGGCGCGCGGCCCGACATGGCCGCCGCACTCCAGACCCTCGAACACGAACCGCCGCGCCCCCTCCGCGAGATACCGCTCCAGCAGGCCCGGCGAGGGCACGTGCAGATGGGTCAGCGTTCCGGCGGCCTCCAGCGGGGCCGCCTGCGCCGGGGTGCCGCCGGCGATGATCGCGTACGGCGGCCGGGTCTCGGCCACGGCCGCCAGCTGCTCCCGCCGCAGCTCGGGCGGGGCGAAGCCGAGCAGGCCCACGCCCCAGGGCCGGTCCCCGAGCCGCTCGGCGGTCTCGGCCAGCAGCCGGCGTACGTCCGGCCCCTCCATGACCGCCAGCGCCAGGTACGGGACCCCGCCCGCGGCGGCCACCGCCTCCGCGAAGGCCGCCTGGTCGCTGACCCGGGTCATCGGGCCCTGGGCGAGGGGCCGGGCCGCCATGAGCGGCCGTACCCGTGCCGCGGCCGCCAGATGCCCGGTGACGGCGGTCCGGACGGCCTGGAGGACACCGCCCGTGGTGCGGTGGCGGGCGGCCAGCCGGGCCGCGGCGGCCCCGTCCTGGCCGACGGGCAGCAGCTGCGTACGCAGGTCCCGGGCCCCGAGCAGGGCAGCGGCCGGCCCCTCCGGCGAGGGCAGGTCGGGCCGCGCGTACACCCGGTGGCCGTCGACCAGCCGGGTCTCCGAGCCGTCCATCGCCCGGAGCGCCGCCGCCACTTCCGCGGGCAGCCCGGCCTCGCCCTCCGGCGTCAGGGCCAGTTGTACGTCGACCAGCACGCCCGAGGCTCCGCCCGCGACGGCGGCGGCCGCCGTATGCGGGCCGATCCCGCCGCAGGCCACGACCGGTACGCCGATGCCGGGGCCCGCGAGCAGTTGCTGGAGCAGGACGAAGGTGGTGGCCCCGCCCACCCGGCCGCCGCCCTCGTGCCCCTTGGCGACGACCGCCCGGGCCCCGGCGGCCACCGCGGCCCGGGCCTCCGCCAGGCCGGTGACCTCCGCCCAGACCCGGGGCCGCCCGGGCGCCGCCGCCCAGCGGGCCACCCGCTCCGGGGTGTGCTCGGCGGCGTCGGCAAGCAGCACGGTGTCCACCCCGGAGGGCAGCTGCTCCGGCCCGAGCGGGCAGCCGGCGGGCACCCGCACGCCGTAGCACCGCCCGGGGCCGAGCCGCCGGGCGAGCTCCGCGAGGGCGGCCCGCGCGGCATCGGGATCCCGGCCGAGGTCGAGCAGCCCGAGGCTGCCCGCCCGCTCGGCGGCGATCACGATCCGGGGCTGCGGCTCCTCGAAGGGGCTGAGCGCGACCACCAGGTCGCGCGGGGCGGTGGCCTGCGGGGCGGCGGCTTTCGGGGCAGCGGACGGGGCTTCGGCGGACCGGGAGTCGGCGGAGGGGGCTCCGGCGGACCTCGGGGACGGTTCGCCGGACTGGGGGGACGGCATGGGCTGGGGGGTCACGGGCGCTCCTCATCGAGTGCTGTGTCACATGTCGCCGGTTGCGCAGGGGCTGGGCATGGCGTGGCGGGCACCCCCTGGCAAGCCGGGGCGCAGGGGTGAGCGGGGTGCGGGGCCTGCGGGGGCACAGGGGTGAGCGGGGCCGGGCGGGGGCGCAGGGGCGAGCGGGCCGAGCGGGGGCAGCGGGGAGTGCGCGCAGGCAGTTCCCCGCCGGTACGGGTGGCCGGGCGACCCGTCTGGGTGGGACGGGCTTGAACGTTGGTCAATTCCCCTGACGCCGGGGATGCATCGTGCGGTGGCGGCCGTGCACTGTCAACGGCTATGCGGAGTAAGGTCCTTCACGTACCGGACGTCACGGGCGCACCCCGACGGCGTCGCCTGCCGGCTCCCGTCAGGGCGCCGACCTGCGATGTTCCCCGGCCCGGCGGGCGCCGTCGGAGCCGGGGCCGAGGTGCGGCAGGAGCCCGGTCTCATGCCCGGCCGGTATGCCTCGGCGCCCCCCGGGTATGAACACCACGCCAAATTCGGGCAGTTGTTCACCATGGCGCCCCTTACGGGGTCAACCTCGCGCGGTTACCGTCCGGTCATGACCCCCACACTCGCGCAGCTTCGTTACCTCGTCGCCGTCGCGGACTGCGGTTCCATCACCGGCGCGGCCGCCTCGGTCTTCGTTGCCCAGTCCGCCCTGTCGCGGGCCGTCCAGGCCATGGAGCGCGACCTCGGCATCGAGCTCCTCGCCCGCCGGGGCAGAGGGGTGGACCTCACCCCCGAAGGCACCCGGGTGGTCCGGCTGGCCCGTACCGTGCTCGACGCGGTGGACGCCATCGACGACATCGGGACCCCGAACGGCAAGGGCGGACGGGTCACCCTCACCCTCGTCACGACCCCCACCCTGGCGCTCGACCTGGCCTCCGAGCTGGTCCCGGCGTACACCGCGCGCCATCCCGGCGTGCACGTACGGCTCCACCAGCACGACGGCCGGGAGCCGCTGGTACAGGAACTCCTGGACGGGACGTCCGAGCTGGCCCTGGTCGACCTGCCCGTCGACAAGGAGCTGTCCACGCACCACATCCAGGAGCGCGAGGTGGTGCTGGTCTCGCCCCTCGGCGCCCGCCTGCCCGACCCGGTGCCGTTCCGGATGCTCGACGGGCTCCCGATGGTGCTGCCGACCCCGGGCACCGGGCGGCGCACCGAGATGGAGGCCATGTTCAGCTGTCTCGGGGTCCGGCCCGTGCCCGCGTTCGAGGTCGACGAGCGGCTCGCCTGGGTGACCGGCGTGACCGACGGCCGAGGCTCCCTCATCTGGTACCGGGACGTGGTGCTGAGGGCCTTCGGCAGCCGCGCCGAGATCCGCTCCTTCACCCCGCCGCTGCTGCGTCCGGTGGGCATCGCGCACGCGCGACGGCCGCTGACCCGCGCCGCCCGGGCGTTCATCGCGCACGCCCGGCACAACGCCCCCGTCCGGGAGCCGGCGCGCTGACCGGAAGCCGACGGAGGTCGACGGGAACCGACGGAGGACGCAGGAAGGCGCCCGAAGCCGCCGGGGGGCGTCGCAGCCCCACCCGGACCCGCCGGGTTTCGGCCAGGCATGCCGGCCCGGCATTGAACGATGCTCAAACGGGGGGTCGCCGGGCCTGGCGATCACCATCTGATGTGCCATCAGATGGTGCGCATGTCTCGACTCCTCACAGCCCCCTGGGCCGCCGCCCTCGCGACCGCGGCCCTCGCCATCGCGCTGCCGGCCACCGCATGGCCGGCCGCCGGCCCCGCCGGCGCCGCCACCGGACCGGCCGTAGCCCCTGGAGCCGGGGGCGCGGCCGCCGCGCCCGCCCCGGAACGCAGGTGCACGCTGCCCGGCGGTATGGCCGAACTCAGCGGCCTCGCCATGAGCCGCAAGCACCCGGGCATCTTCTACGCCGTCAACGACAGCGGCAACACCAACCAGGTCTTCGCCGTCGACTGCACGGGCGCGACCGGCCGGCTCAAGGCCACCTACACCCTCTCCGGCGTCGGCAACACCGACTGGGAGGGGCTCACGATCGGCAAGGACGCGGCCGGGCGGCCGGTGATCCTGGTCGGCGACATCGGGGACAACTTCAGCGGCCGTGCCGAGATCCTCGTGCACTCCTTCGCCGAGCCCGACCAGCTCGCCAGCGCCACCGTGACCCCGGTGACGTACAAGTTCGCCTACGCGGACGGCCGGCACGACGCCGAATCCCTGCTCGCCGACCCCCTCAGCGGCCGGCTGTACATCGCGAGCAAACTCATCGGCGCGACGGGACAGTTGTACAAGGCCCCGCTGCCCCCGCAGACCGGCCAGGTCAACACGCTCACCGCGGTCCGGCCCGGACCGGTCTTCACGACGGACGGCGCCTACTCGCCGTCGGGCGCCTCGTACACCCTGCGCAGTGGCGGGCCGCTGGGCGCGAACACCGCCTCCGTGTACGACACCGCCGGGACCAAGCTCGCCGACGTCGCCCTGCCCGCGCAGTCGCAGGGCGAGACGGTGACCTACTTCGACTGCACGAGCCTGCTCGTCGGGTCCGAGAACGACACCCAGATCTGGCGCGTCCCGCTGCCGCCGGAGGCCACGCCGGGCTGCGGAAGCACTCCCACCCCGACCCCGACCCCGACGCCCACTCCGACGCCCACCCCGACCCCCGG
>NZ_LGDB01000013.1:0-14704 GCF_001279655.1 Streptomyces sp. WM6372
GCCGGGGGGCGGGCGCGGCGGGGGCGCGGGGTCCGTCGGGTCGGGTTGGCGGGCCGCGGTGGGCGGGCTTCCATTAAGGTGACCAGGTGAAGATCGCCCTCATGGACTCCGGAATCGGCCTCCTCGCGGCGGCCGCCGCGATGCGTCGGCTGCGGCCCGACGTCGATCTGGTCGTCTCCTCCGACCCCGACGGCATGCCCTGGGGCCCTCGTACGCCCGCCGATCTGACCGGGCGGGCCCTCGGCGTGGCCCGGGCCGCCGCAGGGCACCGGCCGGACGCGCTGATCGTGGCCTGCAACACCGCCACCGTGCACGCCCTGCCCGCCCTCCGGGCCGAGCTGGAGCCCGGGATCCCGGTGATCGGGACCGTGCCGGCGATCAAGCCCGCCGCCACCCCGGGCGGACGCATGGCCATCTGGGCCACGCCCGCCACCACCGGCAGCCCCTACCAGCGCGGGCTGATCCGTGACTTCGCCACCGGCGCCCGGGTCACCGAGGTGCCCTGCCCGGGACTCGCCGACGCAGTCGAGACGGGGGACGAAGCCGCCATCGCGGCGACCGTTGCCGCAGCGGCCGCGCTGACCCCGGCCGACGTCACCGACGTCGTCCTCGGCTGCACGCACTACGAGCTCGTCGAGGTGTCCGTCCGGGCCGCCCTGGCCGAGCGGACCGGCGGCGCCGAGCTCCGCTTCCACGGCTCCGCCGAGGCCGTCGCCGTACAGGCGCTGCGCCGGCTCGGCGCCCTCCCCGAACCGGGCCTGCCCCGTACCGGCACCCTGACCGTCCTGCTCAGCGGGCAGGAGGGCGTGCTCCCCGCCGCCGCGCTCGGGTACGCCGAAGGGCGGCTGCTCGCGGGAGAGGGCGCGGCCGTCGGGGGCTGACCCCGCGAGCTACGCGCTGCCCGCCGGCGCCAGCACCAGCGCCTGGGCGAGCGCGCGCAGCCCGTCGGCGTCCAGCACCCGGTCCCCGGCCCCGGGCAGCGGTACGTGCAGCGGAGCCGTCCACTCCGGCGGGATCGCCGCCTGGCCGTAGCGGGCCCCGGCGAGGGTGCCGGTGACGGCCGCCACCGTGTCGGTGTCCCCGCCGAGGTCCACGGCCGCCCGTACGGCCCCGGCGAACCCGGTGGTCGTGCGCAGCGCCCACACCGCGGAGCCCAGGCAGGGCCACACCGCCCCGTTGAACTCGGTGGCCAGTCCCGGATGCCAGTCGGGGCCGAGGACGACCCCGTACCGCCCGCGGTGGTCCGGGTGCACCGCGTCGAGCACCTCGGGGAGCGCGGCCAGCGGATCGCCCCCGTCGAGCGTCACCCGTACGAGCTCGTGGAGTACGGCCGTACCCTCCCAGGCCGCCCGGTCGCCGTGCGTCAGGGCCGCGAGCCGCCGGGCGGCGTCCATCGTCGCCTCCCGCCCGGCGGCGGCGAAGTAGACGGCCGAGGTGGAGGCCCGCATCAGGGAACCGTTGCCCGCCGCGCGCGCGTTGATCTGGAAGTGCAGTGCGGCGGCCAGGTCCCAGGCCTCGCCGCTCGTCAGCACGTCCTCCGTCTGGAGGCCGATGTCCTTGGGCTGGGCGGCTGCCCAGCGCTGGAACCGCCCGAAGACGTCGGGGAGTTCGAGGCCGCCGTGCTCCAGGAGGGACTCGCCGACCAGGACCGCCATCTGCGTGTCGTCGGTCGCTTCGCCCGGATCCCAGCCGCCGCCCCCGCGCATCTCCTGGCCGCGCGCGGTCAGTTCCCCGGCGGGCCCGAACTCGTAGGGCGCGCCGAGTGCGTCGCCGACGGCCGAGCCCAGAACGGCGCCCACGGCGCGGTCGAGCCGACTGATCACAATTCCTCCTCGGGCGGTGCGGGGCATACGCAGGCCAGTACACCGCGTGCCAAGCCCTCCGGGGAGGGGCCCCGGTGCGTCGGTCCGCGCCCGGCCGCCTCCGCCGGCACGGCCCTGGTCGGCCCCGCCCCGCGCGACGCGCTTGCCCTCCCCTGGCCCGGCGGCTGGATCCGACCGGGGTCACGCGCCCGTCAGCCGGCCCTCCAGGTCGTCCCAGGACACGTCCTCCAGGTGGGTCAGGAACACCCACAGATGCCCGAACGGGTCCCGGAGGATGGCGGTCCGGTCGCCGTGGAACCGGTCGGCCGGAGGCTGGAGCAGCTCCGCGCCCTCGGCCACGGCCGCCCGGACGAGGGCGTCCACGTCCGGTACGAACACGTGCAGCGCGGCCGTGGTGCCGCCCAGTGCCGACGGGGCGGCGAACGGCCCTTCGGAGACGTCGCCGAGCATCAGGGTTGCCCCGGCGACGCGTATCTCGGCGTGGATCACCCCGCCCTCGGGGTGGTCGAGCCGGAAGTCCTCGACGGCGTCGAAGGCCCGTCGGTAGAAGGAGAGTGCGGCCGGCGCGTCGGCCACCATGATGTGCGGCACCACCGCCGTGCGGTAGCGGTCAGGGACGGTCTCCACGGCCTTCTGGTCTGCCTCGTGCGTGCTCATGAGGGTGAACGTAGAACCTCAAGTTTGCTTGAGGTCAAGGCCGGGCACGCGCCTTGTGGCGCGTCCGCGCCGCGCGGGCGAGAGGCAGTGGCGCACATGCGGAACGTGAGTACGCTGCTACACATGACGGTTCACCCCCCGGGTCCGCTGTGGACGGGACGGGCCTCCAACCGCGCGCAATGGCTGCTCGCCGCGGCCGGCGCGGCCTGCCTCGCGCTCGGCGTCGAGCTCGCCGTCGACTCGAACTGGACCTCCGGCGTCGTCCCGCTGCTGATGTCCGTGATCGGCTGCCTCGCCGTCGGACTGCTGATCCTCTACGGCACGCTCGCCTTCGTGTACGTCGCCGTCACCGTCGACGCCGAGGCCATGGAGGTCCGCTGCGGCCACATCGGGCTGCCGCGCCGCAAGATCCGGCTCGCAGAGGTGGCCTCCGCCGAGTTCGTCCCCCGGATCACCCCCCAGCAGTGGGGCGGCTGGGGATACCGCTGGCGGCCCGAAAGGGGAACCGCCGTCATCGTCCGGCGCGGCGAGGGAGTGGAGCTGCGGCTCGGCGACGGCAAGGTGTTCACCGTCACCGTCGACGACGCCGAGAACGCGGTCCGGGTCATCCGCACCCACCTGCGCGCGCTCGCCCGCTGAGGGTTCTCCCGCTGCCCGCGGGCGGGCACGTACACTCCGGCAGATGAGCAGCAGTGTCACCGCAGAGCCCGGATCCGGGGTCGACGCAGAAGCGGAACCCGCAACCCTGGCCCCATCCGCCGCCTGGAAGGGGTGGCCACTGCGCGTCGCCCTCGCCGTCGGCTCCGGCGCGCTGCTCTACCTGAGCTTCCCGCCGCGCCCGCTGTGGTGGCTGGCCCCCTTCGCCCTCGCCGTGCTCGGCGCCTGCCTCCGCGGCCGCCGCGCCCGCGCCGGCTTCGGCCTCGGCTTCCTGCACGGCCTGGGCTTCCTGCTGCCGCTGCTCATCTGGACCAGTGAGGGCGTCGGCCCGGTCCCGTGGCTGGCCCTCGCCACCGTCGAAGCCCTCCTGATCGGCCTCACCGGCCTCGGGATCGCCCTCGTGAGCCGGCTCCCCGCCTGGCCCCTGTGGGGCGCGGCCGTCTGGACCGCCGGGGAGGCGCTGCGCGCCCGGGCCCCCTTCGGCGGCTTCCCCTGGGGCAAGCTCGCCTTCGGCCAGGCCGACGGCGTCTTCCTCCCGCTCGCCGCCCTCGGCGGCACCCCGCTGCTCTCCTTCGCCGTGGCCCTGTGCGGATTCGGGCTCTACGAGGCGCTGCGCGTCGGAGCGGACACCCGGCGGGCCACCGCAGCGCTGCTCGCCGCGACCGCCGTGGCCGCCCCGCTCGCCGGGGCCCTCGCGTCCCGGCCGCTGGTCTCCGACGCCGCCGAGGAAGGCACCGCGGTGGCTGCCGTCGTCCAGGGCAACGTCCCGCGCGCCGGGTTCGACTTCAACGCCCAGCGCCGCGCGGTCCTCGACAACCACGCCAACCGCACGCTCCGGCTCGCCGCGGACGTCAAGGCCGGCCGTGTCCCGAAGCCCGACTTCGTGGTCTGGCCGGAGAACTCCTCCGACATCGACCCGTACACCCAGCCCGACGCGTACGAGGTCATCGACAACGCGGTCAAGGCGATCGGCGTCCCGGTCGCGATCGGCTCCGTACTGGAGCCGGAGACCGGGCCGCTGCGCAACACGATGATCTTGTGGGACCCGGTCAAGGGGCCCGTCGACACGTACGACAAGCGCAAGATCCAGCCCTTCGGCGAGCGCATCCCGATGCGCTCCTTCGTCCGGCTCTTCAGCTCGGACGTGGACCGGGTGCGGCGCGACTTCGGCCCCGGCAAGGAGCCGGGGGTCTTCGCCATGGCGGGCAGCGCCGTCGGCATGGTGACCTGCTTCGAGGCCGCCTTCGACGACGCCGTGCGCTCCACGGTCCAGGACGGCGCGCAGGTGATCGCCGTACCGAGCAACAACGCCACGTTCGGCCGCTCGCAGATGACCTACCAGCAGCTCGCGATGGACCGGGTGCGGGCGGTCGAGCACAGCCGGACCGTGCTCGTGCCCGTCACCAGCGGCGTCAGCGCCGTGATCCGCCCCGACGGGCAGATCGTCCAGGAGACGAAGATGTTCACGGCGGACGCGCTCGTCGCCGAGATCCCGCTGCGCTCCACGCAGACCCCGGCCACCCGGTTCGGCCCGCTGCCGGAGTACCTGCTGCTCCTGGTCGCCGCGGGCGGCCTCGGCTGGACCCTCGCCCGCCGGATCCGGTCCCGCCGGACGGCCGCCTGAGACGGGCCCGGCGGACCGGCCGGCCCCGGTCGGTGCGCGCGGCCTCGTAGGGTCGGAGGATGACCACACCTGAGTTCATCCGCCAGATCCGCGCCTCCGCCGGGAACCAGCTGCTCCTGCTGCCCGGGGTCACCGCCATCGTCTTCGACGACGAGGGGCGGGTGCTGCTCGGCCGGCGCTCCGACACCGGCCGCTGGTCCGTGATCGGCGGGATCGCGGAGCCGGGGGAGCAGCCCGCGCAGACGGCGCTGCGCGAGGTGTACGAGGAGACGGCGGTGACGTGCGTCCCGGAGCGGGTGGTGCTGGTCCAGATGCTGGAGCCGATCACCTACCCGAACGGCGACGTCTGCCAGTTCCAGGACATCACCTTCCGCTGCCGCGCCACCGGCGGCGAGGCCCGCGTCAACGACAGCGAGTCGCTGGAGGTGGCCTGGTTCGAGGTCGATGCCCTGCCCGAACTGGAACCCTTCGCGGTGGACCGCATCCACCGCGCCCAGGGCGAGGACCCGACCTGGTTCGCGCCGATGGTGGGCGGGGCGGCGGAGAGCGCCGGGCAGGACGAGGACCCCCACGCCCTGCGCGCCGAGCTGGAACGGACGCGCGCCGAGCGCGACGCGGCCCTGAGCGACGCCGCTCGCCTGCGGATCCAGGTCGAGTCCCTGAAGTACCCGAGCGACGCCACGGCGGCGAGCTGGTCGCGGATCGACCACCTGATCCTCGGGGGCCGCCGGATCCAGGCCGTGCAGAAGATCCGTGAGGAGTTCGGCAGCAGCCTGCGGGAGGCGGTCGAACTGCTCGAAAACCGACTCGGGCGGTTGCGGGGGGAGCGACCGGACGATTTCCACACGGACGCGGTCGGGCAGGCCGATGACCACGCGGAGGGTCAGCCCGCGGAGACCGCCGCCTCGCGGTAGAGCTCCACGGCCTGGTCGTCCATGACCGCGCTGTACGAGACCTCCGGGACCGTACCGCCGCCCTCGTAGCCGCCGAGGACGCCGGCCAGGGCGCCGTCCGCCAGCCAGGGGCTGCCGCTCGTGCCGCCGCTGAGGTCAGGGCAGTCGATCCGGCGCTGGGTCTCGGAGAACAGGCTCGTGGTGTTCGCGCAGCGCAGCGGGGCCTCGTCGTCACTGGGGTAGCCGAGGATCGTCACCGTCACGTCGTCCGGCTGCTCGCCGGCCACCGGGAAGCCGCCGCCCACCGCGTCCTCGATGCGCGCCGTGCCGCCGTCCGCCGGGGCGACCGTCGCGAAGGCGACGTCCTCGTCCGGGTCCTTCCCGTCCGTCCAGCCCGGGGCGATGGACACGCCCGTCAGCTTCCACACCCCGTACGGGGCCTTGCCGTCCCGGTAGCCCGGCGCGAACACGGTGGTGTCCGGGTTGTCCAGGCAGTGCGCGGCCGTGGCGATCACATTGCGGTCGTCGCTGCGCACCACGGCCGCGGTGCAGAAGTGCCCGCCGTCGAGGGAGCCCGCGAACAACGCGCCGACCCGGTTGGCCGTCGGGTCGGACCCGGCCTCGGCGGTGACCCCCAGCGGCGGCACGGCCGCCGCGTCGGGCAGGTCCACGCTCAGCAGCGCGGCCATCGCGGCCAGCGCCAGCAGGATCCGGGAGGCCCGCCGGGTGCGGGGGCCGTGGGCCGGTCGGGGAAGCATGCGCGGGATCATGCCCCGAGCCTCCCCGCCGAAGCTATGTCCGGAGCCTGATATTCCATATGAATGTCCTGTGAATCGGTGAGCGGCGAGCGGCGAGCGGCGAGCGGCGCACGTGCCGCGGTTGCGGGCTCCGCAGGCGGCTGTGCGCCGCGCGGGCGAGACTGGCAGAGGCGGCAGGGGGGTCCAGGAGGTGTCCCGCCATGACCGCACAGCACCGCACGCCCGTGGTGTTCATCCACGGCCTCTGGCTGCATTCCACGAGCTGGGAGGGGTGGGCCGACGCCTTCCGCGAAGCCGGGTACGAGCCCGTCCTGCCGGAGTGGCCCGGGATCCCCGACACCGTCGCCGAGGCCCGCCGCCGCCCCGACGACCAGGCCGGGGTCGGACTCGTCGAGATCTCCGACGCGCACGCCAGGGTGATCCGCGACCTGCCCGCCCGGCCCGTCCTCGTGGGGCACTCGGTCGGCGGGTTCATCGCCCAGCACCTGCTCGGCCAAGGGCTCGCCGAGGCCGCCGTCGCCATCTGCCCCGGCCAGATCAAGGGCGTCAAGGCCATCGCCCCGGCCCAGGCCAAGTCGACGTTCGCCGTCCTGCACAACCCGGGCAACACCCGCCGGTCCGTCTCGCTCAACCGCGAGCAGTTCCGCTACGGCTTCGCCAACGCCGTCTCCGAGGAGGAGTCCGAGGAGCTGTACGACGAGTGGACCATCCCGAGCACCGCCCGACCGCTGTTCCAGCTGGCGCTCGGCAACTTCACCCCGCACTCCCCGGCCGAGGTCGACACCGGCAACGAGACCCGCGGCCCGCTGCTCCTGCTGTCGGGGCGGCTCGACCACACCGTCCCGGACCTGCTGACCCGCTCGACCTACAAGCAGTACCGCCACTCGCACGCGACCACCGAGTACCAGTGCTTCGAGGACCGCGGCCACTCCCTGACCGTCGACCACGGCTGGCCGGACCTGGCCCGCGCCTCGCTGTCCTGGCTGGACTCCCACACCGGGGCGGCCCACCCCCGGGCCGCGTGAGGACACCGTAGGAGGGTCCGGCGGATCAGGGCCGGGCAGCCTCTACCGGCGCTCGTACACCGTCACCCGGCGGCCCCGGACCTGGCGGTCCTCCACCACCGTGAACCGCTCCTTCAGCACCGCCGCCTTCGCCGCGTCCCGGGCGGCCCCCGAAGGCTTCGCCACCTTCGCCGCGTCCGTCACCAGCAGTACCCGCGACTGCCGGAGCAGCGCCTCCCGTATCCGCGCCGGGTCCGCCTCCTCGCCCTTGAGGGTCGCGGAGGCCACCGGACTGCGCTCCAGGGCCACGTCCGCCAGCCCCGCGAACGCCCCCGGCGAGACCAGCGCCGTGTCCCGCCGGGCAGCCGGTACGAACAGCACCGCGTCCCCGGGCCGGCCCAGGCGGGCCACCTCCCCGGCCACCGCCAGCACGTCGTCGACCCGGCTGGCCGGAGCCCGCTTGCCCAGCTCCACCGGCAGCAGCGCCAGCACCGAGACCCCGATCGCGCCCGGCACGAGCAGGCCGGCTCCCCTCGGGGACAGGGGGCGGGCGGCCCGTACGGCCGCCCCCAGCCCCGCCCCGATCAGCAGGGCCAGACCCACCATGCTGAACAGCACGTACCGGTCCAGGAACAGCGGCTGGACCAGCGAGATCCCGATCAGGCCGAGCTGCGGCACCGCCAGCAGCGGCAGCCCCACGGCCGTGGCCGACAACCGGCCCGCGCGCGGCCGGTCCGCCAGGGCGCAGACACCCCCGAGCGCCAGCAGGATCGCCGGGCCGATCATCATGTGCCAGGTCAGCGGCGGTATCCAGGACACCTGATCGGACTGGCTCCGGCTGAACAGCACCAGCGGCAGCGCCCCCGCGACCGCGCAGGCGCCGTACGCCGCCCAGCGCAGCCACACACCGCGCCCGGCCCGCACCCACCACAGCGTCGCCGCATGGGCGGGCAGGACCAGCAGCGACAGCCAGTTCAGCAGCGCGCACACCAGCACCGTGACCGCGTACGCCGTCCACCGCGGCCAGGCCCTCCGCCTCGGCCCGGGCCCGGGCGGCGCGGAGAGCAGCGACACCAGCAGCAGCGTGGAGAGCCCGGCACCGGCCGCGACCAGCGCGTACGGCCGGCCCTCCTGGAGGTAGAACTGCACGGCCGGCAGCAGCCCGAGCGCCAGCCCGCCGCCGAGCCCCGCCCAGAACCCGGCCAGCCGCCGCCCGATCACGGCCACGCAGGCCGCTGCGGCCGCCACCGCCAGGACCGACGGCAGCCGCAGCGTGGTCGTACTCGCCCCGAACAGCTCGAAGAGCCCGTGCATCAGCAGGTAGTACAGCCCGTGGACGGCGTCGACGTTGCCGAGCATGTCCACGATCTCGCCCGCCGACCGCCCGGCCACCTGCCAGGTCGCCGCCTCGTCCCGCCACACGCTGTGCTGCCGGGAGAGTCCCCACAGGCCGAGCGCCAGGGTCCACAGCGAGGGGATGAGCCAGACGAGGGGCCCGCGACGGGCAGCGGGTATGTGGCAAAGCATGAAGGTGCTGGAATCCTCGGTCTGGCGTTCGGGCGGAAGGCACCAGTCTATGGACGCGGCGGAGGACTTCCGGACCGGCTGTTGTGCACCGCGGAGCGTGATCGCCGGGCCCGCCCGCCCCTAGCCTCGCCGCAGGAGCACGAACGAGGGGCGGTACCCGGTGAACTGGCTCATCCACGACTACCGCGAGAGCGATCTCGCCGCTGTCGTCCACCTGATCGACACGACTGCCGAACTCGGCCAGGAATCCGTCTTCTCGCTCGCCGAGTGCATCAGCGCCCTCACCGACCGGCAGCCCTGCGTGGTCGCCGTCCACCAGGGCGTCCCGATCGGCGCGGCCCTCGCCTGCGTCACCGGCGAGCGGGCCTGGGTCATGCGGATCGCGATCGCCGCGGGCTGGCGGGGCCGCGGCCTGGCCAGCGCCCTCCTCGTCGAGCTGGAGCGGCGGCTGATCGCGGCCCGCGTCGGGCGGATCGCGTACGTCCTGCCCGAGGAGGACCTGCTGGGAGAGGGCCTGCTCAACGCGGGGTACACGCGCCAGCCGGCCGTCGCCTACTTCGAGAAGACCGAGCCGCTGCACGGACCGGCGGCCGGCCTCCTCGACGACCTCGGCGGCCGCTTCCTGCCCAATGACCTGTGGACCAAGGTCGCCGGAATGGAGCACGAGAAGGACCTCATAGAACGGCGCGTCGTGCTCCCGCTCGCCGAGCCCGAGCGGGCCGCCGCGCACGGGGTGCGGCCGCCGCGCGCCATCACCCTCTTCGGCCCGCCCGGCACCGGCAAGACCACCTTCGCCCGGGCCATCGCCTCCCGGCTCGGCTGGCCCTTCGTGGAACTGCTGCCCTCCCGCCTCGCCGACGAGGGCAACCTGGCCGCCGCGCTGCGCGACGCGTTCGCCCGGATCGCCGAGCTGGAGCGGGTCCTCGTCTTCATCGACGAGGTCGAGGAGATCGCGCCCGTACGCACCGAGCCCGCGCAGCCCGGCGGGATCCACGGGGTCACCAACGAGCTGCTCAAACTGATCCCCGGATTCCGGGAGGGCGACGAGCGGCTGCTGGTGTGCGCCACCAACTCCATCCGCTCGCTGGACCCGGCGTTCCTGCGGCCCGGGCGCTTCGACTACCTGATCCCGATCGGCACCCCGGACGCCGGGGCGCGCGCCGCGATCTGGTCCCGCTACACGGCGGGCCGCACCGATGTGGACGTGGCGGCGCTGGTGGCGGCGAGCGAGCTGTTCACCCCGGCCGACATCGAGCACGCGGCGCGGATCGCGGCGCAGGTGTCCTTCGAGCGGGACCTGGAGGCGGTGGGCGCGCGGGGAGCGGCGGCGGCCCAGCTCGGCGCCTCCACGCAGGACTACCTGGCGGCGGTCGCGCAGTGCCGGCCGACGGTGACCCCGGCGATGACGGGGGAGTTCGAGGCGGACATCACCGCCCACGCCAGGTTCTGAGACTCCGGAACGGACCACGGGGGTACGGACCCGGCCTGCCACGGACAGGTCGGCAGGACGGCCCGCAGCCACTCCCCGGAGCGGCTGCGGGCCTCCCGCGTCCCGCCCGGCCGCCGGTCCCGCCCCGGGTGCCCCGCGCCTAGCCCGCGCAGCGGTACGTGAACTGCGTCGCCGCGGTGCGCTGCCCGGGCGAGACCAGCTGGAGCTTCGCCTCGGCCCCGTACGTGCCCCGGCCCTGGAAGGTCCACAGCAGGTGCAGCCGGGCCTCCTTCCTCCCGCGCGGCACCCGCTCGGTGAGCTGTTCCGACCGGGTGCCGTCGGAGCGGAGCCACCGGTACGTGAGGGTTCCCGGCCGCCCGTTGGTCCGTACGACGGCCACCACGTCGGCGGTCGAGTCGCAGCCGGGACCCTGCGGGTCGGCGGTGGCGACCGTCACGTCCCGTACTTCGAGGGCGGGACCGTACCGCTGCCAGGCCAGGTACGCGAGCACCGCGAGCAGGATCACGGCGGCCAGGGTGTACCGGCGCCACTCGCCGAGCCTGCGGCGGGGCACCGGTTCCGCGACCACGGGGAACGGGGCCGGCATGGCGGCCGTCACCCCGGGCCCGAACCGCAGGACCGAGCCCTCGACCCGGTCGGGCACGGCTTCCTGCGGCTGGACCCGCGTCTGCTGCGGCGTCTGCTGCGGCCCGCTGAACCAGTGGCTGCCGAGGACGGTGGCGCTGTAGTCGTCGTCGCTGTCGCTCATGTGATCGTGCACCGCCTGATGAAGACCTGGCTGATCGAGGAACCGTTGCCGGCGGCGGGCTTGGTGGTGGCGCGCACGCCCCAGTAGCAGCCCGCGCCGGAGAAGGTGTGGGTCTTGACGAGCGGTGCGGCGGCGCCCGGCTGGTACGTGAGGGTGTCCGCGGCGCCGTCCGCCTTGCCCAGCCGCCCCTCCACGTCACCCGTGAACCATTCGAGCACCACCGTCACCGGCGCGGTGCCCTTCGCGTCGACGCTCACGGTCGCCTGGCCGACGGAGGTTCCCGTCTGGCGGAGGGTGACCGACACCGCGCCGACGACCACCGTCGGCTTCGGCGAGGGCGGCGGGGTGGTGGGCGGCGGGGTCGTCGGAGCCGTGACCGTGGGCGTCACCGCCGGCGAGTAGCTCGGGCTCGCAGGGGACGACGGCGATGCGGAGGGGGACGAGGAGGCGGAAGGGGAAGGGGAGGCGGACGGTGAGGGACTGGCCGAGGTACTCGGGCCCGGTGCCGGCGACGGGCCCGTACCGCCCGGGCTCGCACTCGACGTCGCGAACGCGTTCAGCGCCGCGGCCCCGCCGGCCTCCCCGCCGGCCGCGCTGTAGGTGAGCGCCGTCAGGACCCCGAGGACCAGCGCCGCACCGCCCGCGATCAGCCCGCGCCGGCCCGGGGACCAGCGGGAGGGCGCCGCGATCGTGGTCGTCGCCACCGCCGTGGTCCCCGCGGCCGGGGCGCCCGCGGAGGGGAACAGCAGGGGCAGCAGCGCGGCGAGCGCCGCCAGCTTGCGCTGCCCGCGCTCCTCCCAGTCGGCCCCGTACGCGGCGAGCGCCACGCCCTCCAGCTCCGCCACGAACGCCTCGGCGTTCTCCGGCCGCTCCTCCGGGGCCTTGGCCAGCCCCCGCCGGATCAGCGGGCGGACCGGCTCGGGGGCCTCGGTCTCCGGGACGGGCGCCTCCACGTGCTGGACCGCGAGCTCCGCGAAGTTCTCCCCCGCGAACGGCTTGCGGCCGGTCAGGCACTCGAAGAAGGTCGCCGTCGCCGCGTACACGTCCGCCGCGGGCGAGGCCGGGCGGCCCTGCCACTGCTCGGGGGCCATGTACGCCGGGGTGCCGGCCACCCCGGGCGTCGTGCCGCGGCGCGCCGCGATCCCGAAGTCCACGAGCTTCGAGGAGCCGTCGGCGGAGACCAGGACGTTCTCGGGCTTGTAGTCGCGGTGGACCACGCCCGCCCGGTGGGCGGCCGCGAGGCCCAGCAGGGAGCCCTTCAGCACCACCAGCGCGGCCTCGGGTTCGGCCTGCCCGGCCTGCTTCAGCAGGGCGCGCAGGGAGATCCCGTCGACCAGCTCCATCACGATGGCGGCGCCGGAGGGCGCCTCCACGTACTCGTACAACCGGACCACGTACGGGGTGTCCAGGGCGCCGAGGAGGCGGGCCTCGGCCCGGAACTCCCCGATGAACGCCGGGTCCTCGCGCAGCCGGTCGCTGAGGTACTTCACCGCGACCGGCGTGCCCGTGGCCTCGTGGACGGCGAGGACCACGCGGCCGCTGCCGCCCGAGCCGAGCTCCCGGACCGGCGCATAGCCGGGCACCGTCCACGCGTTCTTCATCGTCATGCCCCCGTCCCGTCCCGTCCCCGTGTCCCCGTCCGCGGCGTCACCGGGCCCCGGGCAGCGGGCCCGCTCGTGCCGAGCGGGCACACCCAGGGACACGGTTTCCGCCACGGCCGGTTCCCCGCCGCGCGGAGCATCTCACACGGTGGCCGGGGTGGGTTTATATGGGCCCTACACGGGTCGTCGGGGGTTCACGCCGCGGCCCGCGCCGCGCCGATCATGGTGTGCAGCCGGTCGGCCGCCGCCCTCCCGAAGGCCGGGTCGTTGATGTGGGTGTCGTAGTCGTAGAGCCGGGCCGAACTGCCCCGCAGCCCCTCGCGCAGCGCCGAGAACAGGGCCCGGTCCGCGTCCGGGTCGTGGTAGGTGCCGCCCGGGGCGCCGAGCGTGGACAGTCCGCGGAGCGGGACGCAGACGGCCGTGGGACCGGTCGCGGCGCGCAGTTTGGCGGCGACCCGGCGGCCGAGCTCCGCGCATTCGGCAGGGGTCGTACGGACCACCGTGATGGACGGGTTGTGTACGTGGACCCGGCGGTAGCGGGCCCGTTCGGGCAGGGTCTCCAGCGGGCCGAACTTCACCATGTCCAGCGCCCCCAGGCTCACCACCTGCGGAACACCGGCCCGCCCGGCGGCGCTGAGCCGGTCGGGGCCGGCGGTGAGGATGCCGCCGCACAGGTCGTCGGCGAGCTCGCTGAGCGTGAGGTCGAGGACGCCCGCGAAGATGCCCTGGCCGGCCAGGGTCTCCAGGGTGCGCCCGCCGGTGCCGCTGACGTGGAAGACCAGTACCTCGTAGCCGAGTCCGGTCAGCCGCTCGCGGGCGGCGTCCACACCGGCCGTGGTGACGCCCGCCATGCTCGCGGCGATCAGCGGGCGGGAGCCGGCGCCCAGGCGGGCCGGGCGGCGCAGCTCCCGGGAGGCCCGTTCGAAGGCCTTGGCCATGCCCGCGGCCGCCTCGACCGCGTTCGCCATGACCGGCGCGGAGATGCTGTTGATCCCCGCGATGTCCACCACGCTGTACATCATCGTGATGTCCGAGGATCCGACGTACGGGGCCACGTCCCCGGACGCCATGGACGAGACCATCAGCTTCGGCACGCCGAGCGGCAGCGCGCGCATGGCCCGGGTGGCGATGGAGGTGCCGCCGCTGCCGCCTATGGCGAGCACCGCGTGCAGCCGGCCCCCGGCGTGCAGGCGTAACAGCGTCGCCTCGGCACCTCTGGCCATCGCCGTCACGGCCGCGCCCCGGTCGGCGGCCGCGCGTAATTCCGTCAGTTCCGTTCCCGCCGCCCGGGCCACCGCTTCCCGCGGTATGTCCGCGGGCACCCGGGGATCGCCCATGATTCCTGTGTCGACCATGATCACTTCGACGCCGGTGCGCAGCAGCCTCTCGCGCAGCCAGCCGTACTCGACACCCTTGGTGTCCAGGGTTCCCACCAGCACGACGTTCGTCATATGTGCAATGTCCACGCAGGTGGGGTTTGTTGGCAAGTCAAGGTCGGGTCAACCTCGCGGCAGCCCCAACAGCCTATCCAGGAAAGGAATTTGAGAGGTGATCAGCTTGGTTTTGGCCACGGGGGGAGCGAACCAGGCCACCCGGTCCAGCTCGGGGAACTCCTGCGTCCGGCCCGAGTGCGGAGGCCACTCCATCGTGAAGGTCCCGGGCACCATCAGCGCCGGATCCAGGTCCGCCCGTACCGCCCAGATCGTCACCAGCTTGCCGCCGGGGATCCGCAGCTCGCCCAGCGGGAGGTACGGGCCCTCCGGCGGCGGCAGGCCGATCTCCTCGGTGAACTCCCGGCGGGCCGCGTCGATCGGGGCCTCGTCCTCCTCGTACTCGCCCTTGGGGATGGCCCACGATCCGTCGTCCTTGTGCTCCCAGAACGGCCCGCCCATGTGGCCGAGGAGCACCTCGATGCCGTCGTCGGGGGAGTCGGGGGAGTCGGGGGTGCGAGGGGTGTCGGGG